>CAKZUM010000220.1 GCA_937921525.1 uncultured Saprospiraceae bacterium | reverse complement strand
AAAGATAAAGATTCCCCGAATCTTTCCCTTTTGCTCATGTTGAAAAGCCTCGTCGATGCTAGGCATCGCCTACGTTTTTCGCCTTGCATAAAGAAAAAATAACGGCGCATAAAAACGACATTTATTAATGAACCATTCCTTTGATAAGAAAGTTGGTCATCTACGTTTACTAAACCTTTGAGGTTTAGTAAACGTGCGCTCTTTCTAAAAGATTCGTAACCTTGTCACGCTTCCCCTAGATACTTTTACTTTAATTTCCACCACAATTAGTTTGCAGTACCGATTCCTCTTTGTTTAATGCCATTTAATTATGGGCAATAATTACTTTATAACTAAAATTGAACATACTTAATCTATTTCAATTGAGTAAAAAACATATGTGATTTGAATTTATGTTTTTTGCTGATTTCTCGTATTCGCAAGTACGTAATTTTTTTAACAAATTATTTGAAAGAAAAATTACAACAGATTCTCCAGTTTACCTACCTCAAAGGTGATTTAACCTGTCACTACCCAGCAAATAAATCGACACAAATACCCGTAATAGGTAATATTTTTGTGAGTGCTATAAATCTTCGGATGAAGCAAATCACAACACAAAATCTACAAACCTGTAGAGAGATCAATAAATCTATAACTAAGTAGAACCCCCTCTCACCACACGAGAGAGTTACGCACTTCTACGTAGTATCTCCTATTTTCCGACCTAAAGTATATATACCAATTAAAGCCTATAGACATAGATCGCTACGCTGTCAAAATCGAGAGCAGGTCAACATCATACCTCTGACTTCTGACAGTTCCGGAGGAAACGATCTGACCTCTGATTTCTAAATGTAAACAATAACTATTTCAACCTTTATGGAAAAGGCATACACACTTCTGATATTACTGTATATCGGTATGTGGTCAATGGAACCAGAGTTACCTGACACTTCTATGCCAGTAACAGAAATGATGGAGATATGTGATAATGGAATAGACGATGATGGCGATGGATTGGTAGACTGTTTTGATGAAGATTGTTTTGGGACGATGGCCTGCGATGGATTTTATTATGGCTCGGCAGGTAGTTCCTGCACCTTTGAACCAGAAGTGAGTCCAGATTTTGCGCTGGAGTTTGTTTGCCAAACAGATGATAGTTTATATCCGATAGATCAACGAAGTGCAGTTTATGTAGGAGATATGGATGGCGATGGGATTCCAGAGATGGTGGCCAATGATCCTAATCCTCCAAGGATACAAATATTTAATGGAGAGGATTGTAGTATTAAACAATCCATCGTGGTGGGCGTAAATTCTCCCTTCGCTCAAGTCGCCATTGCAGATGTAGATGTAGATGGTTTAGGAGACATATTTTTATGGGAAAATGGCAACCGATTATCCCGTTATGAATACGGAAATCCGAATGCAGTTTGGACAACGGCGAATAACGTAGAGGTTAATAATTACACCACACCGCATATTGCTGATTTTAATGGGGATGGAATTCCAGAAGTATATGGTGGTAATAAAATTTTTAATACCATTGATGGCACAAGGTTAGCGACTGGTACTGGCAGCAGAGGTGCTTATAATACTCGTAACACGGATAGTAAAACAATCGCTTACGATGTTTTTCAGCCTGGTGATCCCAATCCATCGGGTGGCATTTTTGGAGCGGAGGCAGAGGGCTTAGAATTAATAGCTGGTAATAATGTGTATACCGTAGAGTTGGGAGATGGTACGATGGATAATGGTGTATTGACGGTAGTTTCTGAAATTACAAGCAACGGATTGACAGATGGCTTTACAAGTATTGCAGATGTTGATGGGGATGGGGCAATTGACATAGTGGTAATGGATGCTGGGAAAGTATATGTTTGGAATCCAAGAACGCAGACCCAAATAGGTACTTCTTATATGATAGCAAGTACTTCTGGTGGTGGGCGCATAAATATTGGTGATTTTGATAATGATGGAATGGTCGAATTAGGGGTCGCAGGCAATAATATCTATGTGGTCCTAGAGTACGATGCTGCAAGTAATACACTTGTGGAAAAATGGACAAAGCCAGGCGTGGACGATGGCTCTCAAAGAACAGGTAGTTCTCTATTTGACTTTGAAGGGGATGGTATGAAAGAAGTAGTTTATAGTGAAGAGGCTTTCTTATTTATTTTAAATGCAGAAACAGGGGCAGAGATTGTGAGAGTTCCAGCCGAAGCGGGAACAAGAACGGAATACCCTCTGGTAGCGGATGTCAATGCGGATGGGGCAGCAGAGGTAATTCTTACTGCCCAAGATGGAAATGGTCCGGGCTTTAGTGGCAATGATTATGTGCAAGTATATCGTTCTTTCAATAACCCTTGGGTTTCTGCCAGACCCGTCTGGAATCAGCATGGATTTTTTAATACAAATATTAATGATGATTTGACGGTGCCGACTGTACAGCAAGATATACTAAATCCAGCATTAGGAAATGCCTTTAATAGTTTCTTATCCCAAACAACTATTTTAAGTTCAGGGAGTACCCCCGCATTTGCGGCGGCTGATGCCACCATAGATATAACAGAGATTTCTACTGATGCTTGCCCTGATACGCTAGGAGTTACGATGATAGTAGAAAATTTAGGAAGTGCCCAACTTCCAGCAGGTACACCCATAGCTTTTTATACTAGCAATCCTAGCACCTCTATGGCGACACTCATTGGCAGTACTGCGCTACCCAATACGATTGATCCCGATAGCATGGATCTATTCATGTATGATTTAGATATTGATCCCTTGTTGACGCCTATTGATATTTATGTAGTCGTAAATGATACTGGATTTGTAGCTGGATTACCTTATTCTTTTGAAATGGATTTTCCCGTAACAGGTACAGCAGAATGTGATTTTACGAATAATCTAGACTCTATTTTAAACATAGTTTGCCTAGAAATATGTGGGGATGATAAAGATAATGATGGAGATGGTTTGGTTGATGAACCCAATATCATTGCAGCAGATACTAGTGCTTGTTCAGGAGCTACTTTGCCCCAAATGACAACAGATTTATCAGGAGGTACTTGGGGAATTATTAGCGATATAGGAAGTATAGTAGATGCGAATGGCAATGTCACATTAGGGACGAATAATAGCTCCATTCCAAATGTAGATACCCTGTTCTATTTGCTGCCCCCCTGTAATGATACGATCTTAATTACAACAGTAGATGACCTACCACCAAGTCTTACTTGCCCCGGAGTGAGGGATGTATTTGTGGATGCGAATTGTGAAGTTACTTTGCAGGATTATTTGACGAGTATTAGTACTAGTGATAATTGTACAGCAAGCACGGCGATCACTTTAAATCAAATGCCAACAAGCGGTACAAGTTTGTCATTAGACACAACGTTCGTCACCATATCTGCAATGGATATTTCAGGGAATGTATCTAATTGCACATTTCCTGTTGTGGTAAAAGATAATATAGATCCGAATATTACTTGTCCTACTAGTGCTACAGTAATTGCAGATAATGATTGTGATTTTATAATTCCAGATTATACCTCTGATGCTTTATCGACAGATAACTGTACTGCTAACGACGATATATCCATCACACAGTTTCCTTTGGTAGGCACGACTATTAGTGGAGAAGATTTTACTCAGATAATTATTCTCACGGCTACTGATGAAGGTGGAAATACAGAGCAATGTTTTTTTCAAATTACCATCAATGATACAATAGTTCCTATGTTGACTTGTCCTGCTACTCAGCCCTTAGTAGTAGATGCAACTTGTTCGGCAACGATTCCTAATTATGTGACGGCAACATCTATTATGGATAACTGCACGCCAACTAGTGAATTGATGATTTCTCAAATGCCTATGGCAGGTACTATTTTAACAGGTCATAATACTAATCAAATAATTACAATAACTGCCATAGACAATAGTGGTAATTCTAATCAATGCACTTTTCAAATAAACTTAGAAGATCAGTCGCCGCCAAGTTTGATCTGCCCATCCAATCAGAATGTGGCAGTAAATAATAATTGTAGTGCAAACATTTTAGACTATACTAGTACGGTAATGACCGATGATAATTGTGCAATAACGTCCTCTATATCTCTAAGCCAAACACCTATTGCCGGCACCATAGTTAATGGTGCTGGTAATACTCAGTTGGTCAATATCATTGGCAATGATGGCAATGGGAATACTAGCAATTGTTCTTTTACAATTACTCTTGTTGATACCTTAGTGCCAATGATTACTTGTCCAATTACAGATAGCCTTTCCGTGAATACTTTATGCCAAGCAGTAGTTTTAGATTATACGGATGATATAATCTTATCGGATAATTGTGCAACAGAAATGGATATTTTATTGAGTCAAAATCCTGTGGCAGGAATTACCCTAAGTGGACATGGCACAACGCAAACTGTAACTATAAGCGCAGCAGATGGCAATGGAAATAGTGCCGAGTGCAACTTTTTAATCGTATTAAAAGATACCATTCCGCCGAGTATTATGTGTCCAATGAATCAATTGTTGAGTGTGGATGCCATGTGTGAAATTACGCTGATGGATTATACAAGTGCAGCAAGTATAGATGATAATTGTACGCCAGAAACGGCTATAGTTGTATCTCAAATACCTATACCGAATACTATTGTAATGGGCGATGGAACTATTCAAACCATTACATTGACCGCAAATGATGGCAATGGAAATACGAATCAATGCACCTTCGATATAGCGTTAACGGATGACGTAGACCCATCCATTACTTGTCCAGGGAACCAGACAATTCCAGTAGATAGTAATTGCGAAATTACCATAACTGACTATACTTCTATGGCAATTGTTACAAGCCAATGTTTTCCTGCTACTGATTTTATGGTGACGCAAACACCTATAGCGGGGACACTTCTTTCAGGGGCAGGTACGATGCAACAAATAACATTAGTGGCAGATAATGGAGCAGGAAAAACTAATTCTTGTAGCTTCAATATCAGCTTGGCTGATACTACTGCACCCACTATTATTTGTCCGCCAGATATAACCTTATCGCCTAATAATAACTGTGAAATTATTTTACCTGACTATACAAATAATACAATGGTAACAGATAACTGTTCCACAGCATCTGAAATTAATTTGACACAAAATCCAAGCGCAGGAAGCATTCTAACAGGCACTACCAATCATGTCATTGTGATTACAGCAGAAGATGAAGAGGGCAATATTCAACAGTGCCTCTTTAATGTATTTACCCAAGATGATTCTGCTCCAAGTATAGTATGCCCGACTGATATAACTTTAAATGTAGATACAGATTGTCAAGTGGTATTACAAGATTATACAATGGTAGCTATGGCGAGTGATATTTGTACGCCTACCTCCAATATTAGCATCACGCAAGATCCTATCGCAGGCACTATTTTTACTGGGGCAGGAACATTAGAAACCATCACCTTGACGGCCAATGATGGAAGTGGAATGAGTAGTTGCGATTTTCAAATAAGTTTGATAGATACCCTTGCGCCAAGCATACTATGTCCGGGCAATCAATCGATTCCTTTAGAAGATAATTGTATAGCAATCATTCCAGACTACAGAGATAATACAGTACGACAAGACAATTGTACACTACCAAATGGATTAGTTCTTTCACAGTCTCCTGCACCTAATACTTTGTTGACGGGACTGAATACGAGTCATACCATTCTCATAAGTGTAAGTGATGAAAGTGGAAACTCTAGCGAGTGCTCTTTTGAAGTTTTATTAGAAGATGAAATGACTCCAGATTTAGTATGTCCAGACAACGAAATGATTGGAGTCAATGGATGTGAATATGAGCTGCCAGATTATACTGGTTTAGCAATGACCGCCGATAATTGTAGCAGCAATGTTGCTATCAATATAGTACAAGTACCACCAGCAGGAATGATTTTAGAAATTAGTGGTGTACAAGAAATTACGTTGACTGTTACAGATGAAAATGGCAATACTACACAATGTTCTTTTTTTATAGAATTAGAAATAATGCCTCCAGAAGCACCTAGTGTTTTTGGGAATTAGACTTCTCATTAGACTTTCCAAGTTTTAAAAATTTGGAAAGTCTTGGTTATTTATTAAATGATTGGTATCAGAACCCAGTAATCCATGCGAAAATTTACCTCCCTACTTTTCTGTTTATTTTGTTTAGTATCCCTAAGTAATGCGCAGATAGTAGTAACATCATTCACACCACCAGATAACGCACAGCCTGAATTGGTCATCTGTGGAGCACCTGCTATTTTTACGCTTGAAATAGTAGGTAACGAAGCAGAGAATGTTGTATTAGATTTAGACATGACTTTCAATGGTATGACAGGTATAGAATATATACCAGGGTCTTTTATGCCACAAATAAATGAAGATGCCAGTAATCTACAACAACCGAGTATAGGGCTTGGAGATATAGATGGCACACAAACTTTTACTTTTGAAGCAGTGGTAGACTGTGATATGATTGGTTATTTAGAGGGTGGGGGATTAGCAATTTTTGATTTTGACTTTGCTTATCAAGATACAGCAGGAGTGAACCTTACTTATAATTTTCAAAACTCCTCAGCTAATGGATCACAAGAGTTTAATAATTCTGTGCGTATTCCAAATGTAGCTATTATTGGTGGAACGAATACCGCCTTTGTAGCAGATGATCTAGGAGAAATGTATACTAGAGAGATAAGAATAGAACAATCAGGTTTGGTGTCTAGTTTGGAAGAACTAGTAATTGAAATTTCCTATGGCTCAGGGGTAAGTGTTACGGATCAACAGATTAATGGAATCCCTGTAAGTCCTGCTGATTTTGTATTAATCCCATCTGGACCAGGGGCTACTGTTTATCAATTGACTTTGAATACAACAGATTTTGCAACCTACAATATCGGAGATGGAGATAACTTATTTGAGTCTCCAACGGTTAACCCTGCTGACAATGAATTTTTTATTTGGTCTGAAAAAGTAACCATAGAAGACTGTGAGGCAAGAGGTACTTTATTCGAGGCCAGCTGGGGATGTAATGGAGAAGATTGTAATTCCTCTGACACTCAGTTTGATGCCGCCTTATCTACCAATCCACCCAATATTGTAGTCACTCGTCAGACTAGAACGTACCCAGCTTGCTTTGATGGAGCTACGCTTCATACCTATACGATTGAAAATAGAGGAACAGGCTTTGCTACGAATTTATTGTTTAGAATACGTACAGAAAATCAAAATTATTCTGGTTTGGATGCCAGCACTATAACTTATCAAATAGGAACAGGAGCAGTACAAAATTTTGACGTAAACGGACTATCAAATGAAATCAATCTGCCAGCCAGCAATTGCTATGCTGGTATGCCAAACTTTTATGATAGAGTAGATACGGAGATAGTGGGAAGTTTGGCTCCCGGAGAAGTTTTAACCTTAACTTTTGAAACCTATCAATGTTGTATTGAATCTTGTGGGTCTACTAAGCAGTATTTTGGTTCTAGTGTGGAGGCAAGATACAATTTGCTGTGCGGCTCGGCTACTGTTATACGAACGTCTAGCTTTAATACTGTAGATGTCAATTCATTAGGGGCTGCCACTATTCCTGCTGCTATGAATCTAGGAGACACCGAGTCTTTTATTTTCAATCTGATGACTTTTGATGGAGATATGACTCAGCTAAATGGGCAAGGCGAATATTGTATGACTATAGATATTCCCGCAAACCTCTCTTACGATCCAGCCAATACATTAGAATGGGTAGCCTCGGATGGTTCCATGACTTTGACGCCTTCCTCTCTCTCTCCTTCAGGAGTCGTATCTGGACCGGCCACCATAGAAGCTTGCTTTAGTAATGGCTTCGGTGCAAGTACTTCTCTGTTTAGAAATTCAAATGTAGTAATAGATCTTACTTACGATAATTGTGTTTGTGGCGTAAATGTCAATACAAGTATGGACTTGTTTTTTCGTTATGGCCCTGCCTGCTCAGATGCCTGTGAACTAAGATTGTTCTGTGAAAATGGATCTACTTTTTTAGCCCCTGGTGGATGTTGTTCAGGAACAGGCTGTGATGGTTTGGTAACGACCGATTATCAAATTGAACGTACTTGTTTTGGTTTACCTGATAACGATCAAGATGGCTGTCCTGATGCGACTGGCACACTTGATTTTACAAATATAAGAATGGATCGAGCGATGAAAGGGGATGAGATGCGATTCACAAGTACGGGCGAAATTCGATTAAATTCTGGGACTTTGGATAGTCTGGAAAATATTTACTTTGAATCATCTTTTACAAGTGGTTCCATGCGCTTGATTAATCCAATTGGAAATAATAGTTTGACAATTACAGATGTATCTACGGGCTTGACTTATACCTGTACAGATATTGCCTCTATTAATGATGCCAATACGATCACCTACGATATTAGCGTCCAAGAGATAAGGGGATGTAATGACGTTCCTGTTGATTTCGTTTTTGAAGATGGTGATATAGTTATGCTGTCGGGAGATGTAGTAAATACCGAAAATATCGGCTGTAATATTGATAACGTAGAATACATTAATTGTTTCTATGGATCGCTCACTCCCGCACCTGTGACGGCAGGGGATCGGCTTAAATGTAATCCTCCTAGACTTGGAGGTTTTACGGCAGTTGGCTATTCGATTCGAGAAAGAAATGGAACAAGACGTTTTACAGGATGTGGATACGAAAATGAATATTGGAGTGAGTTTTGTATCGGAGGAGCGGCAGAAGGTACAGATCCTTTTCCATATGAATATCGACAATGGTCTTATGTGACTGAATCGAAAATAGCCATGCCATCGGGGTATCTATTCAACAGATCAACCTATAGATCAAGAGCTACCCGCTTCACACAAAGCATTATAGATCAAACGGTGACCAATGCTAGTTTGGTACAGTTAGTCAATGATACCTTTGTCAATGATTTTGCTAGTATTTATCAAACGTGTGGGAGTAATCCCTTTTTACAATTTAGTGATGATGGAAATGATATTCGATCAGAATTTATTTTTGATGTACCCTGCACCGCAGAGTTGAATGTAGATAAAGAAGCCTACCATGAAATCACAAGGGTCGTAGAGTTTTGTTCGCCATTCATTCAGTCGGAAACACATACAAATGGCAGCACACACACCTTTACACCTACTGGCCCAGAATTAAGGCTACAAGCTGGAAACAGTTTTTCTGAGCCAGATGGCACCTCGGCTTCATGGGAATTATTTTTAGATAATTTTGGAAATGGGGCGAATAATGCGTTCTTAGTTATTTTAGATGCACCAAATATTACCGTTGATGGCTTGAGTTTTTCTGGAGGAGGAGCGGTACCAGAAACGAATGGTATTTACCAATTAGGAGACTTAGCTTTAGGCGGAACGATTCCTTTCCTATTTGACTTTACCTATGCCTCTTGTGAATTAGATTCGATACAGGTAGTGGCTGGTTTTGACTGTTTAGGCTATCCAGCAGATCGTCTGGAAATCTTGTCAGGAGGTTGGCCTTGTGATTTAGATACTTTGACGTTATATACCAGACCCTTATCAGGTAAAATAAAGCAAGATTTAATTCAGTCGCCGAGCTTAGTGCAGCCTTGCGATGAATTGACCTATGAGTTACAGGTAACCAATATTGATCGAGCTATTTTGTATGATACAGAAGTATCTGTCTTCTTACCTTATTCCTCTGGAATGGAATTTATTCCAAATACAGAAGAAGCTTGTTACCCATGTAATGCAAGTGCGCCTGTTTACAATTTTCCAATATTTACGCCCACAGAAATAGTCGTCACCACTTTAGGGATAGAATATATTTGGGATATTGAATCCTTGATTGCTCAAATTGATATGAATGGTTTTTCGGGATTAGAAGACCCTGATATTATGGAAAGAGTATTACGTATTCAATTTGATGTAAAAACCAATTGTGATTTTACGGTAGGGGATTTTCCAAGATTTAGAAGTAGCGGAAGAACCGCCTGTGGTGCAGTAACTAATTCCATTATTCAATCAGGAGAGGTGGTAGCCATAGAAGGCACTGGTTCGGCTTATAGAAGTTTAATTGATTTGAACGTGCTTGATCCCGATGGCCCAATTAATGCTTGTGGAGGAATGGCAACATTAGAGACTAGCGTACAATTTACTAATACAACAGATGGATTAGATTCCATTATGATTGTGTTGCCTCCCGGTGTGACTTATGACCCTGGATCCGTATTTTTTTCTAACGCTTTATTTGTCTATTCTACCACGCCTACGATCAATATGGTGAACGGAATCCAAGAAGTAAAATTTGGGGTGCGTCCAAATATTCCTGCTTTTACACCTATAGATTTTGTGTTGGATGTGAATACAAATCCCGATTTAATTACTTGCAGATTTTTAGAGCAGCCCATTCTTGCACGTACCTATATTCCGAATGCAGTTTCCTGTGATGGAGTATCTTGTGACTTAAGTGTGCTGACTGGTTCTACAGAAGAACCTGTAGCTTTTGCTAAGTATGAGTATGATATTATAGATTATGATTTAAGTGCTGCTTGTGGGGGGAGTGAATTAATGCTCTCTTTGACCATTCAAAATAATGGAATTTATCCTATTATAGAACCAACTAATATTGATATATTTTTCGATGCAGATAATAGTGGCACTAATAGTGCTGGTGATCTAATGATAGGTACTTTGAATACTACCTCAATTATTCCAGTTGGGGGGAGTATCATATTGAGTGAAACTTTAACTATTGACCCAACTCAGGGATGCCCACTAATAGCCTCTTTTAATGGCTGTACTTGCGTAGAAGAAATTCCATTAGATAATCTAAGTAGAAATAATGCAGGTCGAGATACCATCATCTGTAATAATGGTTCTGTAGAATTAGGTTGCGGAGAAAATGAAGCAGGGTTTAGTTATTTCTGGTCAGGATTAAATGGGGCGCCGATCACTGCCTTATCAGATCGAATGCTTCCGAATCCTCAATTCATGTACAATAATACCAACACTAGTTCAGACACATTACATTATGCTTTAGTGACTACCGTAGGGGAATGTATGAGTACAGATACGATTCAAATTATAGTGCTACCAACTATTACTACGGTCGCTGCTAACTCCGCTATTTGCCTGGGCAGTCCCGTTGTTTTAAATGGGCCATTAGGTTTTACCAATTATCAATGGACTCCGGTTGTCGATCTATCAGATGATACAATTCCAAGACCTACGATTAACTCCTTGACGACTCCTTCCACCACTTATACCTTGAGCTATATCAATGCAGAAGGATGTTTAGAACAATACGAAGAGACAGTTGATTTTGGGTTCAATTGTACGGATGTAGAACTAGACAAAACAGTAGATTTAACAACGGCAAATGTAGGCGATCTTTTGACCTATAAATTGGTCCTAGTCAACCAAGGTCCATTGCCTGCATCAGGCGTACAAGTGACAGACCAACTTCCGAGTAGTTTGCAATATGTTAGCCATAGTCCTGCTGCAGAATTATATGATCCAAGCACAGGTATTTGGGATATTGGAGTTGTATTAGTTGGAGACACTTTTACCTTGGATATAATGGCGAATGTATTAGAAGTAGGCTTGATAAATAATGTGGCAGAAGTGAGTGCAATGGATAATACCGATAGTGATTCTTCGCCCAATAATGGCAACCCTAACGAAGATGATTATGGAGAAACCTGCACGACCGTACCGACCATAATTGCCTGCGATTTTGAAGTGCCAATACTCACTGCTCCAAATGCAGATAGCTACCAATGGTATATTGATGGGGTAGCCATACCTAATGCTACAGCATCCACTTTTCAGCCAGACGCTTTTATGGAAGATGCTTATTTCGGAACGCATACTTATTCCCTTTATCCAGATGGAAGTTGTGGGTATGAATTACAAATAGATCGTTGTACGGCAGATTTAAGTTTGACAAAAACAGCTACACCCACGACTGCTTTATTAGGAGATATTATTAGCTATACTATTGTCCTTCAAAATGATGGTCCTGCAGATGCCACAAATATTCAGGTAGCAGAAATAATTCCGCAAGGACTATCCTACACTAGCCATACGGCGACAAATAGTTTTTATAATAGTCTATCTGGTAATTGGGAAATTCCTGCTCTACCAATTGGTGGCATAGAAACTTTGACGATAGAAATGGAATTGGTAGAAGGGGGGCGTTTCATAGATAATACAACAGAAATCATTGCAGCCGACCAGCCAGATATAGATAGTACACCAGATAATGATGACGGAGATCAAAGTGAGGATGATGAAGATAAGGCAACGATCTTTTCAGCGTATGTGGCAGACATTGGAAATTTTGTGTGGAATGATATTAATCAAAATGGAATCCAAGATATAGGAGAGGCAGCAATGCCAAGTGTAAGCGTTTCTTTATTTGATGCCAATACTAATACACTCATTGCTACTCAGTTGACCGATACAAATGGAGAATACTATTTTAGAGATATTCCGCTTGGAGATTATTTTTTAATTTTTGATATAGCAAATACCGCTGCATATACAGATTTCGTAGCGACCTTACAAGACAATTTTTCAGATGGAAAAGATAGTGATATTTCTGTGATAGGAAGAACAGATAATTTTTCTTTTGATCCCTTTTTGGGTGATGATTTTACAATTGATGCAGGTTTTCATTTGAACTGTGAACCACCTGCAGTACAAGTTTTTGGAAATTAATAATTGACTAATTTTTGTGCTAGGCTTTTTTGTTGTCGTTACTTAGCACTGACAGATATAAAGCAACCCTCTAATGAGAAAAATTTTATTTAAATTTGTCCTTGTTTTTTTTACGTTCCTTTTGATGGATAGTACGTTGGTTGCACAAACACCTGATTGTGTAGCTAGTGGTTGTCCAGAGATAGAAGTAATAGAACTGAACAATATTCCTGGTTTTGCCCAGACAGATGAGTTAATGGTTTGTGGTGCATCTGATACCTTGGCGTTTTTAATATATATAGAAGAACCGGGGAACATATCTGGAACGCAGATGTCTATTGTATTTAAACCAGGGATGCAGTATGCTGGATTTGAATTAACAGAATATGCAGGAACCAGTATGTCTGTTGTAGACCCAACGCCAGAAAAACCGAGGTTCTTGTTAGATGGTATTACCGATGGTGTCTTTATCGCTTATATTGGGGTGGATGCTACTTGTGATGCAGATATAGATGCCTTGACTTATAGTGTCAATTTAAAGTTCAATTATATCTATGAAGATACTTGTGGCAATTTTTATGATTGCCAACAATTTGTAACGCCACTCAGAACTTATAATACGGTTATTAGAGAACCTGTACTTAATTTTCAAAGTGCGCCGACTACAACGATAGGGGCATTGAGTACAGAAACTTGTTCCAACATAGTTATTTCTCAAGATGGTATTGATTCTTATTTAAATGATTTCAATTTTTCTGTCTGTGGTTTAGACTTTACGGACAATCTAGTACTCACCAGTGTCAAAGCTAATAGCATAGACTTACCCTATATTTATGATCCCAACACCCAGATTTTAGATGCAGTTATAGACGGGACTTTTTTTGAAGCTAATGCTAATCCAAATCCTGCTGATTCCTTATTTGATACAGGAGAGAGATTGACAATTCAGCTATGCTATCAAGTGGATGAGTGTCCTATAATTAATACCTATCCTATTGAATATAAAATGAATTATGGCTGCTTCGGAGATTTATGCCAAAGTGTAATAAGTAATCAAGAAATAAGAATCCGACCAAGCCGAAGACCAGCCCCAATTGCTGAGGCAGATTTGATACAGAACCCAGGAATATGCGGTGATCCTGGGATAATTGAATTAAAAATATATAGTGATATTGACGACCCTAAACAAGGTTTATTTACCGATTTGAATTTTGGTTTTGAAACTTGTGAAAAGCCCTCTCTAGAGGTAACTAGAGTATTAATTGGTGGCACAGAACTTCCCGACAGTAGTTATACATGGATCAATGATGACATCAATATTGATTTGACTGGACTCACTACGGACCCCGATGGAGTAGGGGGTATTTCTGATTTTGATGGAGATGGATTTTTTGACGACTTACCCGGAGGAGACACCGTAAGCGTACAAATCGAATTAGAATTTAGTTGTGCCTTACCTCCTTCTGCTTCCTCTATACAATGCGGTATTGTCTTTTGTGACTTTGCACAATTTTATGTAGAGGCAGGTAGAGACTGTGGTCAAGCGTTTAAGTTTTTTCCACCAGTTACTGCTTTTAGTATTACGAACGGTGCCGTCTATCAAAGTACAAATGAAACAGAAGTAACATCCTCTTTTTTTGGTTTTGATTTTGGAGCGACAGGAACTTCTGGTGCCAAAACTAAGACCATAGAATTTTGCTATGTATATGACCGAGAGAATGTCACATCCTGTGATCCTGCCAATACCACTAATAAATTGCAGGTACTCTTTGCAGGCAGCGGTGCGATCGTACATGATGTAGAAATTGACCCAGCCACGATCATGGTAGATGTGAATGGAGTCAACCAAATCACAGGTGCGACCATAACGTGGGATTCTATAGATCCCGGAACTCGATCTTTGATAATAGATGCAGGGGTGGTCAATATAGGAGACACTGTTTGTTATCGTTATGAATTGACGGTAGATACGACACTATGTGCACCTTTTGTTTACATGGATGGGGTACATCAAGTGATCGAAACCTGCGATACAGGCACCTGTACTTGTGAAACAGTTAAAGCTTGTGAAAGTATGTTCTTTAGATCTAATCCTAATGCCACTGGATGTTCCTGTTCTATGGTAGCGAATGTTTCTAACATGTATAGAGAATCGACAGGATATACGGATGAAACAATGACGACAAAACTAGCCCCAGAAGACATACCAGCTGCAGATAGAAATAGATATTTACCTTGTGACACGATCTTCTATGAAGCCTCCATAAGAATCAATTCTGAAGAGGCATTAGGAGATATTTATGAGTGGGGATTTGGCGTGAGGGTATTGCCTGTATCAGGTGGTGCATTAAATAATGTGTCCTTAGTAATGGATGCTAAAAAGACAGAGTTGGTTTCTTTTGAATTGAAAAAAACTGGTAGTACGACTAGAACTACAATTGACTTTTCTGATATTCCCTCTTGCCATGATCCCGACCCGTCTACTTATCGAATTTCGGGAATTAGTACTTGGTTTGGGTCTTCTCCTTGGCAGAGTTATACGGAACCCCATTTCTCAAATGGGATTTCCAATAGTAGTTATGATTGGTATGATAATTCAAGGGTCTATTATCAAATAAGGAATCAAACCAAGCTGCAAGAATGTAGAGGAATAGATTATGCCAGCTGGGAAAATAATGGAAATTGTTGGGATGATTTTAATGCAAAATATGGCTTTGAAGTTGGAGATTCTTTATTCGTTGGCATGCGTATTCCATTGATAAAAAATCCCTTTGCGGTAGTAGAAGGAGAAGCGGCAGTCCAAACGCCTAGAGTGTATCAAGATATATGGGCGCATAGATTTGATGAATTTGATCCTGACTGTATAGTGTCAACAGGTACTTGTCGAGAAAATGCTTTATTTGAAACCTATTGTCCGAGTGATGTAGTGGCTCAAACGGAATTGATAATTGATGATTGTGGAGGAACAGCAGAACATTTATTTTCAGTAGAAAATACCACTCCGATTAATTGGTATGAGAATGAGTATCGGCCTTATTTTCAAATGAATGATATTAGTATTCCTATTTATTCTCCATTGATGTTTTGCGGGAATGCGATGGCTACTACCGCAGGTGGCGTAAGTTATCCACTTACAATACAAGATACCATTAACCATGATTGCGTAACGGTGGGTGGCCAATTGTATTGTTCGGTATCAGGAGGTAGTCCGGGGACCATCGTACTAAATCCTAGTAATGAAGGATTCCCGGGAATAGGAGTTGGATTAGGCGGACAGAGAGACACATTAAAAATTACTTATGATTTATGTATGGTTTGTCCGGGAGATTTAGCATCGCTTTCTGACTATACACTAAGCTATGATTATGCCTATCCTTGTGCACCGCCTGATGGAAATTGTTATCGGTGTAATTATGCAGCAGCTACTGGATTAAATAATGAAATAGACGAATGTTTGAATTTAGGAAATGGTGCCTTCTATTACGATATATTTGATCTCGATACCTTGTTGATAAAGGATGATAGATTTAGCCAAGATGTGTTAATTGATGATAATAGAAATGGGTTTCCAGATTTAATACAAACAGCAGATAAAAATTTATTATCTAGTTTAGTCCCCGGAACGAGTGAAGAAATAAATGATCTTAGTGTTTGTTCTGATGATATGGGACTATCCACTATTCATAGGGGAGTTTCTGCTACGATTACCATAGCGAATAGTTTACAACTAGTCAATGTGTATGATGATGGAATGACACCGATTTCTTTTAGCTATGTTTCTACTGATGGAACTTCTAATACGTATCGGTTTAGTTTACCAGATTTAGCACCGGGAGAATGTGCTGATTTTAAAATAGGAACCACACTTTTATTTTGCCCTTTTCCCCCTTTACCATCTCCTGAAGTTTGTGTGACGGTGACTTCGGGTTGTATGGATGCAGATGTACAAGCAGCAGTAGCAGGAAGTACCACCGCCTGTAATACAAATGAAAGATGTTATATGTACACCTTTGGAGAGGCAGCTATCCAAGGGGATATTTTATCGCCTGCTGCTGGTACAGAATATGATTTATGCGACTCTATCCCTGTTGCTATTTTAATTAAAAATGTAAAAAATGTTACTGTTACAGATTTAGTAATAGACATGCAATTTCCTATTGAAGGGGCAACAATTATCCCGGGAAGTTTTGAGGCTTCCTATCCTAATAGTGGTGACTTTAGTGGTGCTATCCCTTTTTATGCTATTGGAGATCCAACGATTAATGGAAACCAGTTAAGTTACACAGAAGATAATGATTTTAGTAATGCGATACACACCAATGGGTTTCCGGGAGTAACTTCTATGGCGGATAGCAATAACATAGTGATTCGATTTCTGATGGAAACAGAATGTGATGCCTTTACCTCAGGTTCACAAATACAATTAGAAGGAACGGCTACCGATCCATGTAGTCCTGATGAGTTAAGTACAGGAAGAATATTTAGTGATGCGGTGATTATCAAAGGGGCCAATCCGAATGACTTCGCTCAAATTTTAACTACTGCCGAGCCAGCTGTTGCTTATTGTAACGCCTTAAATAATGAATTTACAATTACAGGTTTGAATATATCTGATGATCCCTCAGGAGATAGTATGCAAATATGTTTAACCTTTCCGCCAGAACTAAAATATGAGAGTGGTTCTATTGCGTACATTTTACCAACGGGTCAAAATGTAGGTACAGTAACAGAAAGTACTGTAGGAGGATTGACGCAAGTTTGCTTTGCTGGTGTAAATAATTTTCCTGTAGGCGGTCAGTTCACTTTTACTTTTATTGCAGAAATGCAGGCACCTGCCATGTGTGGGAAAATAGATTTGGGTGTTGCTATTAAAGAATTGGTATTAGAACAAACCTGTACAGATGGAGGAGAATGTGATGTCTTTGTAAATACCAATGTAAACCCAGAAGTGGGTATAGAATTAAAAGCACCCATAGAAACGGTAGACTTAAAATTCACTAGACAATGTACGGACACCAACGATCCGATTACCCTATGTTATGAAACTTATTTACACAATCCAGGTCCAGATTATACAGGGGATGTACGAGTGGATTTGCATGATGATTTGGTGGGTAATGACGAGCTAGATTATTACGATCCAATACTAGCAAGTGATATATATGCTGCTCAATTCATCGCTAGTGGAGATACCATTTTGTTGACGGGTTGTTTTGAAGTAGAAGCGATTAATGCTTGTCCTGTTTTGTTCAACATGGTCTACGAAACACCCTGTGCCTGTGATCAAGAAACAACCCCATATTTTGAAGTGTCTCCAGAATTTGTAGCGGATTTACCACCTACTTCTATTCTTTGTCCGGGTGAGGAATTGGCTATTGAAACTTGTGGTAATTATACTTTTGAGTTAGGTTCCACAGATGCCTATTCCTATATGGTCGGCGATAGCATCTTTTTTGGATTGAATGATCCAACCCAAACGGTATCTATTACGATTGATGGTTCTGTAGGAGAATGTCCAAGTAGAGATGTACGATTTATTAAAGGGCTTATTCCGTTTGATTTTTATTTGCAAGATACCTTAGCTTGTGTGGAACAGCCAAAATATTTGCAGTTAGTTTTACCAATAGAATATGCTGATGACCCAACTATTAGTTGGAGTCCGACCACTTACTTAAATGATCCAACTATTTCAGATCCAATTTTTACACCTCCAACAGCAGGTATGTACACTTATACAGTGTCTCTAAATTTTGCTGAAAATTGTGTACTCACAGAAGAGGTAACTATTAATGTATTACCCAATACAGATATGACTATTGGTGGAGATACTTTATTTTGTTTAGATTTTGAACCTGCTACTTTATTTACAGATGCAGGGTACGATTCTTATGAATGGTTTTTGTTAGATGGTGGTTTTGAAATTATCTCAGGCGCAACTTTGACGAATACTTGGACAGGACCAACGGTGGAAGGTGACTACATAGTCAAAGGGTATCGGGCAGGAGATTTATGTCCTGCTATTTCTGGTATTTGGACTATCAGAAATGATGAGTGTGTAGATGTAGAATTAGAAAAAACAATCTGCACATTAGATGCGCAAGCAACACTAGGTGATACACTAGCTTATTGTATCGAAGTTTGTAATATTTTAGATCCCAATAAGAGCTTAACTTTTCCTGTAACAAATGTAGAGGTAGGAGATGTTTGGCCTACTAATTTGACCTATCTGAATTACACAACGACCTCTGGATTTTATACCCATAGTCTACCAGAAGGAGTTTGGCAAATTCCAATACTTACTGCTGGACAATGTGAGACGCTAACTTTATATGGTCGCTTAGATCAAGAAGGTTCTTTTGTGAATACCTCCGAATTGTTATTGCAAGAAGATTACCCTGACGTAGATTCTGAAGAGGACAATGATGATGGCGACCAGAGTGAAGATGAAGAAGATAAAACAATGATAGAAGTGGTATTTCCTAGAGCAAATCTAGGAGATTACGTTTGGCATGATACCAATCAAGATGGGATACAAGATGGTACAGAATCTCCTCTACCAGGTGTGCTTGTTAGTTTATATGATGCAAATACAGGCGTGTTAATTGGTACACAATCAACAGATGGAAATGGGAATTATTTGTTTGCAAATGTATTGAAAGGCGATTATTATTTAGCTTTTGATCTTTCCCCCGTTACCGCTTATAATGATTATGTGGCAACTATTCAGGATGGTACAATCGATATGGATGATAGTGATATAACGCCAGCATGGAGAACTGAAAATTTCTCTTTTGACCCTGTTAATGGAGACGATCTTACCAGAGATGCTGGTTTTCATTTAGATTGTCAACCTACAAAAGTGTCGATATTTGGTAACTAAAAAGACTTGCCAAGTTTTTAAAACTTGGCAAGTCTAGTTCTCAAAACTTGGCAAGTCTAGTTTTAAAAACTTGGCAAGTCTTCTCATTTAAGTTATATATTTTTTAATTAAAATTAAATATTTTCCGTTTATCGTATTTCATTGAGAATCTGGTGAGTTACATAGTATTCTTTGGCATTAGAATTGTAATATTAATATAAGATGTAAGGAACAACGCACAAATAACTTTTACATTTAAAACGGTCTTTTTTCCTTTATACTGCCTTGAAAAAATATTCATTTATACCATATAAAATCTTATTTTTTCAAGTTGTCTAAAGTAAAAAATCTTCATTTTAAATTGTAAATTTTATTTATCTCCTCGTTCCTAAGTAACAACGAAATAATAAATTCCGTAAGTTGACTCTAATTATTTTTCTGTTTGAGGAATTTAAAAAATCAGTGCATAGCAGGGCTACGGACTTATTTTTTAAGTTTCTCAAACTGGAAAAGAATAGAGGCAGATGCGGAAGTTATTGTTTTGTTGTTACT
>CAKZUM010000219.1 GCA_937921525.1 uncultured Saprospiraceae bacterium | reverse complement strand
CATGGGCGCAAAAGTGACGGTTACTCCATCTGTACTACTACATGCACTACTTCCATCTTGTACATTCAATAGATAAGTGCCAGAAGCATTTACAATAGGCGTAAGCGTGGTTTCACCAGACAAAATATTTCCATTAATGGTAGTCCAATTATAGCTAATATTTTCTCCACTACTTGATCCTGTCGCATTTAGCTGAGTACTTGTTGTATTAGCAGCAGAACAGTCTATAGTAATATCTGCCCCAGCTACTGCTACTGGCGTTTGTCGCTCGTCGCTTATGCTTACCTGCATAGTATTGTTACAACCATTGGCATCGGTAACGGTGACGGAATGCATCCCTACAGGAAGACTCACCGATTGAGCCGTGCTATTATTACTCCAGTTGTAAATATATGGACTCGTTCCTCCACTCGCTTGTGCCATTGCGCTACCATTATCACTAGCACAATTTCTAGCCATAATATTAGAAATACTAAGTACCAGTTCACTTGGCTGACTGATCGTTACGGCCGAAGTAGCAGTCGTTCCAGTTCCATCTGTAATGGTGACTTCGTAACTACCCGCACTTAGATTGGATGCTGTCGCTTGCCCTGTTCCATTAGACCATTGATAGGAAAAATTGTTATCTCCACCACTAGCCGTTACCGTAGCTTGTCCGTCCATCCCATTGAAACAAGATACCTCTTGTTGATTACTAATTTGCGTAGCTATTGGTGGAAGCACTACTTCTTCCATTAAGCTAAAAGTAGGCTGTGTACTCACCATCAGATCACCACTGGTGCCACTGCCATTACCAATAATAGAGTTGATATACACTTTTATTTCATTATTGGTGGCACTGGCAGGCGAAGTCCAATCAGCCGTCCAACTAACATCTGTATTGCTGCCAAATGATTGAGCGGGGCGATGCTCTAAATATTGTCTACCATTTCTTTCTTCTGTTTCAGTACTTGCTCCTAAATTACTGAAAGTACCGATATTACTATTTGCACCATCTAGTACAAGCATTTGAAACCCAGCCCTGCTAGGGCTTCCACTAGAGAAATTGGTAGTAATGGTTAATTGATAAGTTGTATTAGGCAGAATATTATTGGGTAATCCAGTAATGCTTACTGCTCCTGCGAAATCACTTTCACCTGCTGTGTGACAACTCGTACAAGTGTCATCTCCGGGCGCACCTGTTCTTCCATTGGGTGGGTTGCTTGAATTAGCGTACCAAATAAATAAGCAGAAAAATAGGAGGTATGCGGTGTGAAGTTTTGTCATAGGAGTAGTTTTTGTTGATTAATCACTTTAAACTACAACAATAATTCAAATAAAGCAAAAATATCCGTAATATGTTTATTTGTTTCATTCGGTAAAATATTTATTGCTTTATCAATTTACCAACAGAAACCCATCTGACCACCTAAAACACCTACCTAAAAAACCACCACCTTTCGACTTTCCATCATCCCCGTAGCCGTCTGCACCTGTACCCAATACACCCCCGGTAGCATAGGCAAGTCGATGGATTGCTGATAGGTGCCCTCCACTTGCTGCTTAGGGTAGCTGCTCAATAATTCCCCCGTAATCCCATAGAGCGATATAGTAAGCTCCGTCGAAGGAAGATGTTCCAATAACAATTGTATTTGACTCCCTCGCACTGGATTGGGCTGAATTTTGAAAAGTATATCTGAATTAGACGCTACCGATTGACTATGATCTTGATCGCTAAAACTTAGTGCCAAATTCAATTGCTCCATTCCATTCGTATATCCCTCATTCTTAAAATCAGTCGTCGCTAAGTGAATCAAGTCTTTTACATATCCTGCTTTATTCGCACGTACTTCTAGGCTAAAAGCACCTGTTGTAGCAGCATCTGTTGTGGCAGCATCTGATTGTAACCAGATTACCTTTAGTTCTTGATCGTTGGTCGCTACCCACGTGAAATCATCTTGATTGGTCAGCTTTGCTTCTTCTAAAGGTTGCCCCTCGAAGGATAGTAAAGACAAATCATTTGATTGCAACATAAATTGATAACCAGTCAATGGTGTGGAGGGTTCCAAATAAAGCGTATAGATTGCTCCTTTTGCCAACCACCTATCTGCACCCAATAACTGCACTTGTTGCCGATTACGACTAGTGGAAGTGGACTCCCCTACTATGTCCACATTCTCAATCGCTCGACTCACATCTCCTACTTTAATGCCTAAAAAATGTAGCCATTCTCTTTCGTCTTGGGAGGTCCTTATCTCATAGCTATTATTCCGCAAGGCCTCAAAAGGGTCTTGATTGATCGCATGGTAATCCTCTTTGACGAATACATACGATTGGTTGTTTGCAAATTCTTGCTCTTGGCTCAATATTAGCTTTTTCAAAAACAGCATATCAGCAGCCGTGATCGTTCCCGAAAAATTGGCATCTGCTGCTAGGTGTTGGTCGATTCGCTCAAAAGGGCGTATACCCAATATATGTTGTTGTATTAATAAAATATCAAAGGTCGATACCCGTTCTAATGGATTGCCCCCTTTTCTCATACTCACTTCATAAGTACCTGCTAGTACATCTGCTTCAAATTTGGCCGCTACCTCTTGCTCAAATGTTAGATTTTTTTCTGTACTTGAAAAATGTAGCGTCGCTCCTTCTATC
>CAKZUM010000218.1 GCA_937921525.1 uncultured Saprospiraceae bacterium | reverse complement strand
AATTCACGCAAATGTAGTACTGGAAAATAACATATCAACTCGTATGAGAAAAAAGAGAATTTGAGTGCAAAAAGACCCCGCTCGAAAAGCAGGAAGTAACGATTCTTTTTCTTTTTAGATATGTTCTCGGTCAGCCACTAGTTAAGGTGTCTTGTTTTACTAATCTAATTTCTTGAGGATAAGAAAAAAATGGAAGAGAGATTGCACTGTAAATTGAAACTACTAAAATCAATAATAATACAAATTAAATGTTTTCTAAAATAAAATTACGATTGTTCTTATTTATCTTCATTGGACTACTAGGCTTATGTAACCAACTTTATATTCGACCGTGGATATATGAGCAAGATTTTTCTCAGAGTGTTAAAACATTATCAGGTTCTTTCCCTAGTTTTTGTAGTGCTTTAGCTATCCCATTGGTAATTTTAGTACTTATTAATTGGGAAAAAAAGAAATTAGTGCTTCTCGGTATTGGAATTGGTCTTTCCATTCGAGAAATTTTATCTTTAAATTCACAGCGATCGGAATTCGGATTTACTTTTGACTGTTGGGATTTAGTAGCAACATGGTTCGGGATTTTACTTGCTTGGAAACTTCATAGATATATGATAGTAAAGATGAAATGAATAGAGTGTAAAACAAAGTGGGGGTAACCCTAAAGAGTGAAAGGGAGTAAAAACTCCCTTACTTTATTGTAAATCATCACAATGAATGAGTCCAGAGTAACTTGATGAAATAAGCCATGAAAATGCTTATAAAATAGCAAGCTATTTTTTCTTAATTAGACGTTTTTTGTTGTTGTATTTTTTGTTATTTCTCCATAATTTCTTAAGCAGGTCATTTAAATAATGTACTTGGTTAAGCATAAAATAATTTAGCGATGCATGCGGTCGTTTGTGATTATAAGTTCGAATAGCTTTCGCAGTATAATATTTAGCTTCATCAAAACTTAAGAATAGAAATTCTTCTTTTATATGGATCTTCATACTGCGTCATAGAAATCTTGATTTTCTTTTTCTTCGGAATCTTCATATAAGCCTTACAACAATATTGTAGACCACGATCAGAATGATGCATTAAATTTTTATGACCACGGGATAGGGTAGTGACTGCCATTTTGAGTCCAGCAATAGCACCATCTGCTTTTAGTCCGGTAGAAAGGTTCCATCCTACAATTTTCTAGAGTAGGCATCTTGTACTATATAAGATAAATATCAACCCGAAGTGCATTTTCGGAAACATTAAAAAGCCCCATCATACCAATAGTATAATAGGGCTTGATAGCACGAAAAGCAAGTCTATTTTTAAGCAATTGCAGGAACGGTATCCATCTGTTGAAACAAACTATCTAACACATCGAAATTGTTGACAGGTCCATCTCCATTATTAATTCGTTCCGCAACTAAGGAGAAAAGAATTTTGTAAAAATCTGGTTCGATCACTAGTATCTTTCTAATGGCTGTTGCCCCCATCTCATACTTAGTAATTGTTTTGTTCATGCCATTTCTATCTGCCCAGAAGGATCGGCTAGTAAGATAATCTTGGTTATACAGATCATAAATAGCTGTATATTTATTGATTTCTGGAACATAGCTGTAGTCTAGTTCTTCTTGGTATTTTAATTCAACAATTTCTGCTGCTGCGTGAGCCATTGATTCTTCAAAGGCTGCTAGTGATTCTGTCCAAGTTAGGTTATTACTCACCCCTAAATTGTAACTTTTACACCCCTCAGAATAAAATTGGCTTTTGTGTGATGTATGGTTATTTCAAAGCTAGAAGAAGATTCTTTCCTACTGAAAATTTTAGACCTACTGATGTAAAATTTCTGTACAAGCGATTAAATATGGGGCTCCATCAATATAGCGACCAAAAGGTATTGCGACGAGAAAGTCGCTCAATTGATGGAGACCCTTCATGTGATTCGCTATTTTTTGATAGCTCATTTTTATACTTCGCAAATCTGTGGTTCTCTTCTTTTGAAAACTTCATAGGTCTATTCTTTTTGATCTTTAAGAATCATAATCCAAGTCTCTAATAAGGGACAAAAAAAGGATAACATTTTGATAAATTATTTTACTACTGTAAATTTGTATTTATGATAGTAAATTAGTATTTTACCTTCATATTTCACATTGCTATATTTCTAGCCATCACTTAAAAAGAACTACAAATTTAGATTCAATACCAGCAACCAAGCAGTGACGTTACAATCATTAAACTGGATTTAATTCGATAAAATTAAAGGCTGGAGAAAAAGTAGAATTACTTACATAATCCAAATTGTAAAGTGGCCAGAAAAAAGATAGTAGAAATGATTTTGTAAGGAGTTCTAAAATATATATTAAACAAAATACATACTATGGCAAAACAGACAATTAAAATTAAAGACACAACAGTTAGAATAGAAGGCGATTTTATTTGTTTGACTGATATTGCTAAAAGCGGTAGAAGTCCAGCAGGTGATATAATAAAGAACTATCTAAGGAATAGAAGTAATATTGAATTTTTAGGACTTTGGGAGCAATTAAATAATCAAAGTTTTAATTCGGTGAATTTTCACCTAATTAGAAATGATCTAGGATTAAATGATTTTATATTGTCTGTATCTGAATGGATTAAAAAAACGGATGCAAGAGGTATAAGGTCAAAAGCTGGAAGGTATGGAGGAACATTTGCACATAAGGATATCGCCTTTCAATTCGCTACTTGGTTTAGTCCTTCTTTTTATCTATACCTTATAAAAGAATACGAAAGATTAAAAAATGATGAAGCTGTACGGCTAGGATTAACCTTCGACCTAAGACGGGAAATTACCAAAACCAATTACTCTATCCAAACGGATGCTATTAAAAACAATCTCTTAACTGACAAGATTCGTAAGACCAAAAATGATGGGAAGGTCTATGCTAGTGAAGCAGATCTATTAAATGTAATTGTATTTGGCACCACTGCCAAACAATGGAAAGCAGCGAATACTGGTAAGAAAGGAAATATGCGAGACCATGCCTCTATAGAGGAATTGCTCTTACTTCTAAATATGGAGAGTCTTAATGGTACAATGATTAATTGGGAATATGAACAGGAAATGAGGGCAGAGATTTTGAAGGTAGAGTCTGATCGGCAGCGACCAATCATAGCGAAAGATAAAGCGGTGAAGCGAATTGCTAAAGCAGATAAGAAGAAATTGAAGTAAGGATATTCTAAGGAACAGCGAAATAATTTTTAAATGTAATACGCCTATCTAAGAGTCAGTACCAACAAAAAGATGTCGAAAAACAGAAACATGGAAATGCATGATGTTACTTGGAACACGATATCGAAGTATATTGATGGTCATTTACCTAGAAAGCACAAAAATGAGTTGTCGACAAATTATCGAAAACTGAAATCACCAACGGCAGATGGTAAGAACTACAAAATCGACTGCGCCAACAGACAGACCATTATCTAAGCAATGAATTAACTATGAAACCACAGCGAATCAATAATACCACTGAAATAATAGGAGTAGATAACCTACTAAACTTAGATACGGCTTATTCCCTTCTTGATCGCTCTACGATTAGTGATGGAACGAAGGAGATCTACAAGAAGAATGTAGTGCACTTCCTTAACTTCATACAAGAGCATGGACTGAATAAAAAGAGTTTGTTACTATTTCGGGATGAACTAGAACAACCAATCTATAAGAAGGATGGCAAGGGCTTAGTATCTGACCGAACAAAAAATGGCTACTTGGCAGCAGCTATTAAACTAATAAAGCAAGCTATCCGCTACGATAAGATTACAGAGGATATAAATACGGATATAGTAGGATTCAGTTTAGAAAAAAGTCATAAAGAAGGGCTATCATTCGAGGAGGTGCTGAAAGTACTAGCTGTAATCAAGGAAGAAAAGAAGGATAAGAAGCGTCTAAAGAATAACGCTCTATTTCATTTGATGGCATTTAGAGGTCTTCGACAAATGGAAGTGCAAGGAGTAAGAATTGAGTGGATTGACTTCGATAAAAACACGATTAGATTCAGAAGGAAAGGACAGCGGAAACAATGGACACTAAATAAGGAAGGACAGCAAGTAGAGAATTTCGGTAAGTACGAAGCACAGAAGTGTTTCCCTAGAGTATTAGCTGCTATGAAAGCTTATATTGATTTCTTGGGTAGATCGGAGGGGTATCTTTTTTGTGGATTGAGAACAATAAACAAGGAAGGCAAGAGTGCCAGGGTAATTGATCCAGAAAAGCCTATGAACTTAGAATCTATACGGAAGGCATTCAAGGAAACAGCAACAGGTAAAACACCAGGACTTTTTCAAGTGGCAGGCTTACCAGAAACTAGATCATTGCATGGTACTCGTCATTTTTTCGGTAGTTTCTTAATTGCTAAAGGCTACAGCCCAGCTGAGGTAGCAAGATTGCTAGGCCATAAAACGCTAGACATGGTGATGGTGTACTATGATAATGCTAATATGGAGAATCTTATGAATCAGCTAGAGAAGGATTTCTCTTCTGTGGTCTAATCGACTCAAAAGGTAGAAATCGACCACGCCATTTCATATAATTAATTAATTTTCAGTACATAACAATATTTTTTACTTTTCCCAAAATCAGTCTAAATATAGGTTATAATTTTGGGAGAAGGTAATCCTATGAATAATTCTACTATCATAAAAAAGGTATGACCGAAGCGGAAAGATATGTTTGAAACTAGTCCTAGTGAGTTTAATTTGAGGATTGAAGAATTAGATCAGAAACACTGTGAATAGAAATCTATAAAATATTTTTGACTTTTGTTCGATTTTACCCAAAAGGGAGAAATTTGCTCACGACTTTTCAAATAACCACCTGATACACATAACACAACAAATTGGCTATGGTTAGAATAAATACTCGACTTTTGCATGAGCCAAAAAATCGATAAAAAAGCATAAAAAGGGGCAATTCCAGCCAAAGTTCATTGACATAATAGCATAACAAAACCAGCCCATTATAGGAAGTCTCCCAAAATGGAAGTAGCGAACAAGAATCAGCGAACTCGAATTTATTGGTAAGCCATAATCTTAACAATAGGTAAGATCAATGCTTTCCAATCTTTATCGGAAGTATCTTTATTAGATAACCATTCCGCAAAATTTAGGAAAGTTTGAGCTTTAACAATTCTACGCCAATACGCTATTGAGCCCTCCATTAAACGCGCTATGGGTTGATGAAGTTGCTGTTGAAGTTTGGAGAGTAGGCTACTCTTCTAAAGTTGTAAATTAAGCGATAAAACGCTTTCAACAAAAATAGGCTATATAGTTAGAATTGTGACAAGAATTTCTAATTTTGTTGGATGTTAAAAACAATATGGAAAGAAATAACTGGCCACCTACAAACTAACGAATCAGCGACGCTGAAGGAAGTGAGCGAAGCGACAGGTGCGCCGATAAGCACAGTAGCCTATCACAAATCAAGGAATGCAGATCGAATTGCGTCAAGTGGTACAGATCAATGGGAGACGGCATGGGGGCAGAATTTTTTAAAACGGATGATAATAAGTGTAATCTATACATTTGGGATTAAAGGCGGGGTAGGTTCAAAGCGGATAAGTGAACACTTAGGTCATTTACAAATCGAAGGAGTAGCAGCGGTTTCAGAGAGTAGTATCTACCGATTAACGAATGAGATTATTGCTAATATTTTATGGTATAAAGAATTGCAAGAATTAGGATTAAAAGAGCAAGCCCACTCAACGATGCAGGAAATGGAAGTGGTATTAGGCTTAGACGAGACCTGGTTAGATGAGATGCTACTGGTCTGTCAAGATTTAATAAGTGGTTACCTTTTTTTGAAGAGTCAAGCGAACAAAGAGATGTAGCAAGTTGGGATGAGCAATTGCAGTTGCACCTATCGCTTCAAGGGATAAAGGTAATTGGGCTAGTAAGTGACCGAGCCAAAGCCCTTGTGAAATTAGGGCAAGCAGCTTATTTAGCAGTTGCTTCGATGCCAGATCTTTTTCATTTTCAGCAAGACATGGGTAAGTTGGCAGGACTTCAAATAGGAAAGCGATGCCAGCAAGCCCAACAAGCTAAGTCAAATTTAACAGGAAAATCACAGCAAGAAAGGCAAAAGATAGAAGCAACAGCTAAAGAGCTATCGAGTGTTTACAAGCAATACCGTGCACATAGTAGAACAATCAATCAAACGATTCATCCATTTGACAAGTCGAATAAATGGTCGAGTGAGCAGCAGGTCAATAAAACGTTAGTACAGTCAGTAATGCAGGTTAGTAAATTAGCAGAGCAAATAGATATTAGTATTGATCTGTCTAAGGCGAATAAACTACTACAGCAGATTCCTGATATAGTAATAGGGATTGGTAATTGGATAGCTACAAGTCAACAAACCATAAAGGAGTGGGTAAGTCAACAGATTATAAGTGAGATAGAAAGAGATTGGTTTACCAACTATTTACTGCCTTTGTTATATTGGCAAGCCCAATTGAAGCGAACAAAAAATGGTCGCTCTAATCCAGAGTTGATCGAGTGCTATGAGCAAAGAATGCAACAAACTCAGCAAGGCACTATTGAGCAAATGAACGAACTAAATATTCCAATAGAGCGACAAGAAGTTTTATTTGAAATGGCTTATCAGATGGCAAATTCTTTTCAGCGGTCTTCTTCACAAGTGGAAGGACGAAATGGATATTTAGCTTTTATCTATCATAGTCAAAAAGGTATTCCTGAACAAAAAAGGAAAGCGTTGACAGTTATTCATAATTTTGATACCAAAAGAGAAGACGGCTCAACACCTGCCCAAAGGCTTTTTAAACGGGAGTTTCCAGATTTATTTGAATTTTTATGTTCAAATGTGACAGGCTTTAAAGAACCTCGTAAAAGAAAAAATAAGAAATTGAAAATCAGTCTTTTACAACGTTAGAAGGATAGCCAAAATAGCTTTAGACCGCTTGAATATCAATGGAATACAATTATTATGAGACAATTACTATTTTTTTTAGC
Organism: uncultured Saprospiraceae bacterium; assembly: GCA_937921525.1. Taxonomy (GTDB): domain Bacteria; phylum Bacteroidota; class Bacteroidia; order Chitinophagales; family Saprospiraceae; genus JAFMDF01. The sequence continues at coordinate 3,871 of CAKZUM010000218.1, read as the reverse complement.
AAGTATCTTCGTTATCTCTACTTATGCCCAAGATGTAGCCCTAGATGGGTACGTATTCGAAAGCGGTAATAGAGGATATTTGAATAGTGTCCAAATTACAGTAAAGGACACACAGACCAAACAAGCTTTTACTACGACTAGTTCAGATAAAGAAGGGCATTTCTCTGTACGTCTACCAGTAGGGGAATTTATTTTAGTAATAGAAAAAGACTTATTCCATCCGATTCAAAAGACGATCAAAATAGATGGAACGACTCCTAAAGTATTTGAGAAAATTCAGATGGAGCGAAAGCCAGGGTATATTTTAGATGCGACCTTAGCAGAAAAACGCACCAATAGTACAAAACAGGTAGATGCTATCACCAACTCTTTAATTGAGGTCTTTAATAATACCAAAGACGAGTTAGTACTGATTCTGGAAGGCCACCCTTATCCTACTTTTAAAACTACTTTTGAAAGAGGAAATCATTATACGGTATTGATTAGAAAAGAGGGATATGTCCCTAAAAGGCTAGAGGCCTATGTGGATATTAAAGGCTGTATTTTGTGTTTTGATGGAGCTGGTAGTATTCAGCCTGGCATATCTGATGTATTGACCGAAAGTAATCAAATGGGGACATTTTTAGCTAATATAGAATTAGAAAGATTAACCGCTAAAAATAAATCTAAAGTTGTGTATGGAGAAGAGAGTTTGGTAGAAATTTTGTTTATGGAAAATCTGAATTCCGAGATCGTGGAAGTAGGAACGGATGGTCGAGTAAAAAGTACAACGACTATCAATAATAAAACGCATCAGCCATCTTCTATTAAGGTAGGGAAAGATGCTGCTTCCACATTCCAGACTGGTGTTGTCAATACTTCTACAGGTACTAGTCAGCCTCCCTCTACTCAAAGTACTTTCCAAACTGAAAGTGTGAAGAATAAAGAAACGATTACAGGAATTGTAACTGCCCCAAGCCCACCCACAAGTAAAGCTAAACCAACCACTACAAAAGTAGAAACCACAGCGAAGTCTAATACTGTAAAGAAACCAGTAGTGACGAATCCCAAACCTACTCCAAAAGCAACAGTTGTCAATACAGCTAAACCTACAAAATCTATTAACCAATCAACTAATTCAGCGACAATTCCTGATTATAAGAAAACTTCTTCTAGTACAAATACTATTTTATCAAGAGGGAATAGAGGGGAGACTCTTGTAAAAACAGCTACCTCCAAACCAGCTAAGCAATCCAAACCAGCTACTGTTGAAAAGCCATTACCTTCTTCTACTACAACGTCGATTAATTCGCAAGGAGAATCACTTGTGCAAACTGCTACAACACAAAACAGTGCGGAGTTTATTGAAGCCAATTATACAGGCTACCTTATAGAAATATTATTGAGTACAAAAGAAGTAGCTACGGATAATCCTATTTTTAAACAACATGGACAAGTGAAAAAGGAATTGCGGTCGGATGGTGGTTATTCTTACTTATTAGGAGACTTTAATAAAAAGAAGGAAGCTAGTACTTTTTTGAAAGAGGTGGTTAGAGACCGATACCCAATGGCTAAAGTGGTCTATTATATGAACGGGGAATTTGTAGGGTATGTGTTTATTCCAAGAAGTAAAGGGGATAATTCTCAACCTCGATAGAATATTTTTTAAAATAAAAACGCCAACGGGGCGTACCCCGTTGGTAGTTGACTGCGATGCAATAAAGACTACTTTTTTATCTAGGAAATTTCCTATTATATTTTATTGAATTGACGAATGGTACTTGAAAAATTATCTAATGTATCCAGAGTAGCATGCTACTCTGAATACAAATAGATTGTAATAATTTCTTGAAAAGGAAATGAGTGTAATACTTTCATACTATGAAGTCCCCCTTGTAAAAATCGGTAATTGGGAAATTTTCTTACATAGTCTTGCTAAAAGAGAATTTCGGTCTTGGGATGACCCCCGAGGTATTTACTTGATTGATAGTGTAATCTTGGATTCTTTTAGTTAAATGCATTGTACTAAAGAGACTCACTATCAGCAAAACCCCGGCCTTTTCAATCTTTAAAATTTTTAAAACAACAACATTTTTGGATATGTTCGCCTCTTTGTTTCCAAAGTAAGGCATGGACTTAAAAACAATTTTCTAACCTTTTATATTAAATTCAAAACTCTTTTTCATTTTTAAAAGAACAATCTGACAAAGCCAGGTTACTATAAGAATAATTAATTTTGATCCTCTTTCAAAAGAAATTAATTCTATTAAGATATCTCTTTGGGAACGAGTGATTATTTTTGCTCCCCACGGCATTTGGTAGTATTTGTTTTTTGACAGCAACCTTTGTCGCTTTGCCAGATTGTTAATAACAACTCATGCAATCTTTACAATCATTTTGATGATACAAAGTAAAGCACATTCTATTATTATTTAAAACGATTTGAAGTGAAATGGGAAAAGGCAGAAGTGAGATGGGTGATAAAGTGATACTTATGTATTTTAGTAATAAATTATTAGTAAAATTACGATATGATTAAACACTTTCTAAATGGCTTAAGTGCCTATGGGCGGGCATTTCAATTAATATCTAAACTAGGTTTATGGGGGTATTTAATTATCCCTGGATTGATTAGCTTAATCATTGGCGGAATTATAGGTTTTTCCGTATGGAGCTTTTCGGATAATATAGGCGATTTTTTAACTGCTTTTTATCCTTGGGAAAGAGGCCGATCTATTGTGGATGGGATAGCCACTGCCTTTGGTGGTGTTTTGATGACTGGGTCTGGCTTAATTCTATATAAACATGCCGTATTAATTTTGAGCGCCCCTTTTATGAGTCCGCTATCAGAAAAAGTAGAAAATCATTTACAAGGAATAGATCAATCTATCCGTTTTTCTGTTCCTCAAATGATTAGTGATGTAGTCAGAGGCTTGAGGATTGCGATGCGGAATATTACTAGAGAATTGTTTTTCATGTTACTACTAGTGATATTAGGCTTATTGCCATTTTTTAGCCCATTTGCTGCAATCGGTATTTTTCTAGTACAGGCCTTCTATGCTGGATTTGGCAATATAGATTATACCTTAGAACGACATTTGAATGTCCGAGATAGTATCCACTTCGTTCGAGCCAATCGAATGTTGGCATTAGGAAACGGGGTCGTTTTTATGGGTTTATTAGCGATAGGTATTGGCTTTTTAATTGCCCCTCCATTAGGAACAATCGCCGCTACTGTAGAAACCGTCAAACGCTTGGATGGTAAGCGTCTAGACGAATTCGTGTAACACGGAATTTATTCCGTACAACAGTACCACAGAATTTATTCTGTGAAAAATTACGGAATAAATTCCGTGTTACGGGTACGGAATAAATTCCGTGTTACAGCACATAACTCTGCCGAACTACCAACGTACAAAACCCACTCGCCAACCGCAAATACCCTTGGTCATAACAAAAGAAATAAGTATTCCCCGTTTTAGTAGTATAGGTATTCGTAAAATAACTAAATTTAAAGCCCTGTTCTAATAATTGATCTTGGTGGATTTTGGTTTTACCCGAAGGATTGAGATCAAATAATATTCGTCGATTCTTCCGAAGTATATTATTGATATTCCGAATAAAACTAGTAGAATCACTATTTAGACGATTGTTATAAGAGCTTCTACAACTAGCAGAACAGAACTTCTTATCTGCTCTTCCGACGAAGGATTCGTCGCATTCTAGACATTGTTTTTTCATAGCTGTGTTAGATTTAGAAGTACTAAAGTAACTGTTCAACACTATGTTAAGAATTAAGAACCCACCCCGACCCTCCCTTAAAAAGAGAGGGAGACATCTACGATTGAAGAACTCGTTTTTGGAAACGAAATATTTTCATTTCAACGCCTCC
>CAKZUM010000217.1 GCA_937921525.1 uncultured Saprospiraceae bacterium | reverse complement strand
GTATCTGCCAAACTTTTTTGGGCAGCTTCTTGTATGGTTACGATTTCTTCTACTTCGCTAATATTTCCAATGGCAATATTTTCGGCAGCCTTCATTTGGAAACGAACGAAATCTTGGAAGATGATCCCTATTTCTTTTCGTAAATCTTTTAGGTTGTAATCTTTTAAATCTACGCCATCTAATAAGATACGACCTTCGGAGGGTTCATATAAGCGGGCAAGTAATTTGACGAGGGTCGTTTTGCCTGCACCGTTCTCTCCAACTAAAGCTAATTTCTCCCCTTTGTTCAAATGAAAACTTAGATTTTTAATAGCGTACTGTTCGCTATTAGGATATTTGAAACTGACGTTTTCAAAAGTAAATCCTTGTTGGATGGGACGAGGCAGTTTTTTAGCATTAGCATTGTAAACAATAGCAGGCTTAATATCAAAAAAATCAAATAGATCTTTGAGATACAATGCCCCTTCTGCAATTTTAGAAAAGCGATTCATAATACTTTGCAACATACTCTGCATTCGTTGAAACGAACCTGAGAGAAAAGTCAAAGTACCTACTGTTATTAATCCACCTACTGTCTGAACCAAAATAAAAATGAATGCACCGTAATAGGCTAGTGTCCCAATCGCTCCCAATAGCCCGCCCCATGCAGCTCGCCTTACTGCAATATTCCGATTGGCAAGATAATATTCATCCGCAATTGTCTTGAATCGTTTGGCTAAGAAATTTTCTAATCCAAATATTTTCACCTCTTTAGCCGTCACATCACTTGCGCCTATGTAACGTAGGTAATCCAATTCCCTCCGCTGCGGCGTCCAGTTTTGAGTCAGAGAATAACTTCGTTGATTGAAATGGGATTCCCCTAAAAAAGAAGGGATCACAGCCAACAACAATAACAGAATCAACCAAGGATTATAGGCTATCAAACCAATGGCTAAAAAGCCAATGGTAAACGTCTCTTGAAATTGGGTAAGCACTTGACTCATCAAAACAGTGCGACTATTCGTTTGTCGTCGAGCACGTTCTAATTTATCATAAAAATTAGCATCTTCGAATTGATACAAATCCAAAGAAGCAGCATGTTCAATTAATTGTACAGAAGTGTTGTTAGCAAATAAATCGCCAAGCAAACTATCTATTAAAGCGATCCCTCTATTCAATAAACTCGACCCTACTACCAATGCTAGTTCTATTGCTACCATTGTCCACAAATAGTTCATGTCCTGTGCAGGTGCATCAATTAGACGTATAACTTCATCTACAATTTCTTTGCCTACCCATAGTACCGCTAATGGAATAGCCGCTTTTATTAATCTCAATAGACCATTCCCCAACGCCATACCTTTGTGGGTTTCCCAAATTAATTTGAAAAAAGGAGGTAGGTTTTTTAGTGCGACAAATTGCTCTTTGAAAGTGACGTCTTCTTTTTTTATTTTTCTTGCCAAATTTGTGAGTATATAAAGTTAAAGTGATGTGTTCAACAAGTAACAAATGCAGAACTGTAAAGTTCCCGAAATTAAAAAACGGTCTTAGCTCTTTATGCTAAGACCGTTTTTTAATTATGGACAAATCCTGTACACATAGTAGATCGTCGAGGTTTGTAACCGCGATGCCGTATGATTATCGTATAGCATCGAGGTTACAAACCTCGACGATCCTAGTCAATATCATACATCTGACGGCGTAGCGATCTGATTGTTGACTCCTGACTTCTTTTCTTTCTAATCCCCAGATCGAATCTTAGTAGTCCGCTGTATCCAACAAGGAATTTTATAACTATCCCCCACCTTCAAACCACGAATAAAAATATCTTCCTTATTCGGCATATATTGAGAATATTGCTTGATAAACTTTCGAGCTTCTCCTGCTGCTAGAGGATCCACAGATTTAGCTTTGTTCCACATATCTACCGCTACCCATACTACTCGCTGGCTATCGAATCCTGTACCAGGACCACACAAGGGACCACTAGATGCATAGAGTCGACCAATCAATAAATAAGGCTCTCCCCAGTTAGGTTTTAGCTCCGCTGCCTTTAAAGCGTATTCTCTAGCTTTAGAAAATTTCCGCATATGGACGTAATAAATTTTAGAAATCCGAAGCGTATAATTGGCCTTCTTATCTATATCATTAGTTTCTGCAATAGCTTGCTCATATCTAGCGATAGATTCATCGTAATTACCATCCCGCAATGCTTGTCCTCCTAATGCTAAATTCGATGGTGTTGCACTAGCTACCTCTTCTCGGCAATGCGTTCGGTAAGCAGTGTATAAAGTTTTCATTTTCTCAGACTCTTTATCACAGCCTCCCCATTTTAATCTACTGATGGTGGTATTGATCGCATCACAATCTTGTGGATTCGCCTCGAACTCTCCATAGTATTTTGCTTGGAAATAATCACAGTCGTAGAAGCCTTTAAGCGTTTCTAAATCTTGCAATCTTATTGGAGCGTACCCTTTGATAATTTCCCAAGATTCACACTTAGCTCCTTTACATTCTGCCAATCCTTTTTCTACTGCCTTATTAATAATCTGTTGATATTTCCGGCCTTCCTCTTGTGTGATCTTTTCTGCTAAAGCAGTTTCCACCAATACACTTGTAAAAGGATTGATCGTGAAGTAAGGCATATCCTCTTCTAACTCGTCTGCTACTGTTTTGAACATCGTATATAGTTCGTCCGAAGTAGCCATGTCTGGATAATTATAGTAAATATTGAAAGCTTTATAACCTTCATATTGTGCCGCCTTATTAGGATAACATTCCGCTGCCTTATCATACATGCCTAGTATCTTTTCGACTAGTGCCTTTTGTTCTACCTCGTCTTCTGTATTGCCATACATCCACTTGTAAAACTTCACCCCATCCATGTAGTGGTAGTCTCGCAAGCCATCTGCCGCAGGCGCCAGTGCCATTGCTTTTTCCCATAATGGCAAAGCTTCTTCATAATTTTTCATTTTCAATAAATCCCGATATAATACATGTGCCGTTTCTGCTTCGTCTCCATTCACAGCATCACTGAATTTCGGACAAGTACTCATATTGGGATCGACCGCTTTTGGTGGCGGTGGTGCGGCTGGTACTTCTTCTACAACCTCTGCTAGCTTAGGCGTACAGGCTATAATGATCGCCATTAAAGCGAAGGCTAGCCAAGAATATTTTGTATTTTTCATATTTCTTTATTTTCTCAAAGAATTTTTTCTTGCAAAAGTAAGTCTTATCCTTAAAACGTTTTATTATTCAATAAATACGTTTTTGTAATGTTAAATAATTGATTTACAAGGATTTGTTTTGATTTAATGGGTATCCGTTGAAGGAGTAAAGGGAGTTAAAGTGGGCGACACTTTGAAAGTGTCGCCCACTTTTGCCCCCTTTTACTCCTTGAAAACGAATATCCCATTAATCATAGATTCCCTTTCCAGCTAATATTAAAGGTATTATTCGTTCAATCCTACGTTCCTTAGTTTTTTGCTGCTTGGCTTGGTCGATGAAATTACACAAATTTCTTTTCTGGGTTAATTTCAATAAATCGAAGCGTTCTTTCACTTCTTTATTTTCATCAAAAACAGCTTGTAATAATGGAGGAATAAGTAAGGGCTTTTTTGTTTTGGGAGCCGTGGATGATTTTAATTCTTTTCCTTCTTTTTGATTTTGGATCGCCTCCTCTATATAAGCTTTCACAATTGCCTCTTCCACATCTTCTATTTTAGTGAATCTCCAATGACGCATGGCTTTCGTTTTGCCCTCTTGTGCATTGACTAATTTTTTATAGGGGTCTTCTAAAAATACGCCTTGCACAAACCATAGCGAAACATGGTTTTTAAAAGCTCCTAAAGTGATGACATTTTTTTTATTAATCATATAGGTCGGCATCCCCCACTTGATCGTTTCTACCAATTCCGTAGAATGAATAATATCCGTTAGAGCAACT
>CAKZUM010000216.1 GCA_937921525.1 uncultured Saprospiraceae bacterium | reverse complement strand
GGACATTTAGATGCCATTCTTAACTACCCCGGTGTCAAAGGAGAAGTTGAAGAGTGGGATGTCCTAAATGAAATTACGACCAACAGAAGTATAGAAAATTATTTTAGAGGAGAAACAGGATACGAGACAGGTAGAGAGTATTTGGCTGAAATATTTAAAAAAACGAGAGACATAGATCCCAACACTGGACTTTGGTTAAATGACTTCGTAACGATTTCTACTAATTCTAAACCTGGCAATGGAAATTATGATAATCTGAAAAGATTCACTAGAGAATTGTTAGATGCTGGAGTGGAGTTAGAAGGTATAGGATTTCAAGGACACATAGGAGGCTTTCCAAATGGTATTCCATCTGTTATAGAAACTTTAGATGATTTTTATAACGACTTTGGTTTAAAAGCCAAAATTACAGAATATGATATGCCTACCTTCGTAGATGAGGCAACAGCTGCTCAATATCTAGGAGATTTCCTTACGGCTATTTTTGGGCATGAAAGTATGAATGGATTTTTGATGTGGAGCTTTTGGGATGGTGCAACTTGGATACAGGGAGGCACCAAGTCTAATTTTTTTCAACTAGATTGGACGCCCAACGCTTCTTTAGAAACCTTTACTAATTTAGTCTTTAACGAATGGTGGACGGATGAAACCATCGCTACTTCTGAAATAGGCCAAGCCAATATTCGAGCTTTCAAAGGAACTTATGAAATTGCTTACGAAGTAGATGGTGAAATAATCAGAGATACCATTCAATTGACAGAAGAAACGAATCTTGAAATTGTTGCCGATAATATTACCACCAATACTAGGGACTTAATTATTGATAATACTTTTGCTACCGTTTTTCCCAATCCTGCAGATAGTCAAATTATCATCCAAAAAGTAGGGTGGGAAACGGCGACTGTTCAAATATATGATCTTCTTGGAAAACAGCTATTAGAACGAGAGCTAAAAGGTACTACTCTGACTATTCCTACTACTGGTCTAAAAGGGCATTATATTGTGAAAATTAGTGATGGTATTAGGGCTACTTCCAAAAAGATATTAGTGAAGTAACTCGGAATTTATAGTAACTCGGAATTTATTCCGAAAGAATATCGAGCGCAGTAGCACGGAATTTATTCCGAGAGACTATCGAGCGAAGCGAGATACAATACAGTTAAATCTGCGCTTCGCTTGATTATGTACGGAATAAATTCCGTGCTACAACACGGAATTTATTCCGAGAGACTATCGAGCGAAGCGAGATACAATACAGTTAAATCTGCGCTGCGCTCGATTTTGTACGGAATAAATTCCGTGCTACTATTCTAGTAGATAAATTTAGACATCCTTCAAATATTTTATAGATATTTGTACGAATTATAACGAGAAATTCGTTTTCACTCCTGAATAGTATTATAATATAGCACCCGCCGATAAACAAATTTTTAATTTAACTTGTTATTACGCTAACTCAAAACTACTAACATGAACTTCAGAAAGAAAGTATTCCCTCTATTTGTATTACTTTTATTTGTTGCTACCTTGATGGCTTGCAACAGAGGTATGGGTTGTCCAGGTGGATTCTAAAATAATGGATTAATCTAGCCATCTAACATTCAAACATTAAAACATGAATTGGAAGAGTATCCAATCTGAGAAACAGATTGATAAAATAATTGAACGCTCCAAAGAGGTTCCTTGCCTTATATTTAAGCATAGTACTAGTTGCCCGATTAGCTCTATGGCCAAATCTAGATTAGAAATGGCTTGGAATCTGAAAGGAGAAGAAGTAGAAGCATATTACTTGGACCTGATCGCTTATCGAGCAATATCTAACAAGATAGCTAGTGATTTTGGTATTAGACATGAGTCTCCGCAGGTTTTGCTAATAAAAGATGGCGTGTGTTCTTTTAATACTTCTCATTTGGATATTTCTGTAGATGGGGTAAAAGAAAACCTAGTATAGGTGTAATTACTCCACATCATGCCCAATCAATTATTTGAAACAGCAGATGGCTCCCATTCTATGCTTTCGGAGCAGTTTGGGGTGAGTTACCATTCAAAACATGGGGCAATACAAGAAACGCAGCATGTCTTTATCAATGCTGCTTTGCGCTATAAAGCCTTACTGCAGGACGAGTTGAGCGTTCTAGACATAGGCTTTGGCACAGGTTTGAATGCCTATATGACCTTAATAGAAGCAACGCATCGAAATTTATCCGTTGATTATACAGGATATGAAGCCTTTCCTATCTCTATAGAACAGGCAAAAGCCTTAAACTATCCAACCTTATTAAATACATCAGATACCCTATACCCTTTTCAATTACTGCATGAATGTGATTGGGAGCAGCGGATAGCTATTAATAATCACTTTTCTTTTCAAAAGTGTTTACAGACCTTTGATCAAATTACGGATCAAAATAGGTTCGATATGGTGTATTTTGATGCCTTTGCGCCGAATGCACAACCAGACTTATGGAAACACCCTTTGTTAGAAAAGATGTACCAAGCACTGAAGCCTGATGGAGTTCTTGTAACGTACTGTGCTAAAGGAGAAGTCAAACGTACCCTAAAATCGGTAGGATTTCAAGTAGAAGGATTGAAAGGGCCGCCTGGAAAGCGGGAGATGACTAGGGCTATTAAGTAGAGAAGCGAGAGTAGAGAAGCGAGAGTAGAGACTGATTTCATTTAAAGAAAGAATTTCAATTGAATGAAAACGAATTCCATCTCTCTTCTCGCATCTCTGTTCTCTGCTCTAAAATAAACAACTATCAAAGTATTCATTTCCAGAGACTTAGCTCCTTCAAGTATCTTTAAGAGTAGCTTAGAGCAGGAAGGTATTGACGTAATTGGGGCCTCCTTAATTAAATGTACTGCTATACCATTTGGAAAGCTACCTGAGGTAGATTGGATTTTTTTTTATAGTAAAAAAGGAGTAGAATTCTTTTTTAAAGGTTTAAAAATGCCCTTACCACCTGCCATCCGATTTGCTACAATGGGAGCGGGCACCGCTAATGTATTACTAGAAAGCGGATTTCAAGCAACATTTATCGGAACAGGACAACCTGAGAAGACTGCCCAATTATTCTTGGAATATGCGGCTTCTCAAAGAGTGCTATTTCCTAGGGCTACCACATCTATGCGGTCTATTCAGACCATTTTAGAGCAGAAAATTGAAGTACATGATTTAGTCATTTATAAAAATATCCCCACTTCCTCCTTTCAGATTAAAAAAGTCTCCCACTTAGTTTTTACTAGTCCCTTAAATGTTCAAGCTTATTTTAGCAAATATGACTACGAAGGGCAGTCTGTAGTTGCCATAGGTCCAACAACAGCGAATGCCTTAGATAGGTTAAAGATCCCCAATAAAATAGCAATAGCACCTACAGAACAGGCTATGGCTTTAGCAGTACTTGAAAACTGATTAATATATAATTTTTTTTTATAGATTTCATTATCGACTGAAGAATTACCAATATTTCAAATACCCTTTAAATTAGTGATGTTTTTTTTGTTGTTTTTATAAAAAAATAGCGTAACAAAAAAGTAGTTAAAACTTAACTATGTTAATAGTTTTTGTAAATATTTTATTGTAATTAATGTCACATTTTTTTAAGCTATTTGTTGCTCTGAGCAATACTATTCACTATATTTGAATCATTAAAAAGTAGTTTTTGTGTTTATTTGTTTGGGTTAGAAACCCTTGATCTCTGATCAAGGGTTTTTCTTTTTTTTACAGATAATAGATATTATTTAATTGGCCATCCTAAAAACAATCCTACCTAAAGTCTTTTATATTTTTTCTCTACCGCACACGTTTTAATTTTTATAAGAAATACTGACAAGTTTATCTAAACCACAAAAGTAGTTGACAATTTTACCACATAGATACATAGGTCACATAGTGTGACGTATGCTATGTGACCTATGTACCTATGTGGTAAAATACAACCCTAGCTTTGTTTTATCAAGCTGATTCATTCTTAAATTTG
>CAKZUM010000215.1 GCA_937921525.1 uncultured Saprospiraceae bacterium | reverse complement strand
CAAATACACTATTTTTCTATTTCTAATGAATCAATTTTCTATTATAATTAGTAGCATTATTATACGCAATTGCAACTGCAATCTGTAAGCTACTTCTATTTAGAAAATTAAAAGCTCTGACAGATTGTATTTGTCAGAGCTTTTTTATTTAGAAGTCAGAGGTCAGATCGCTCTTCCAGAGCTGTCAGAAGTCAGATTTATGATGTTATCAACGCTCGAATCTGACAGCCGTAGGCGATCTGACAGCATAGCGATCTGACCCCCGCCCGTCCGAACGGCAGTCGGGCTGGTCTGACCTCTCAAAAAAAGAACTATGTATAAAGAATTAAAGTCTTTAAATCTTCCAGCAATCGATCAAGAAATTTTGGCTTTTTGGGAAGAGCAAGAAGTGATGAAGAAAAGTATAGAACAACGTTCTGTTGATAAACCATTTGTATTTTATGAAGGGCCACCTTCTGCAAATGGAAAGCCTGGTATACACCACGTAATGGCTCGAACCATTAAGGACTACGTATGTCGGTATCAGACGATGAAGGGAAAACGAGTCGAGCGTAAAGGAGGATGGGATACGCACGGGCTTCCTATTGAGTTGGCAGTGGAAAAAGAATTGGGTATTACCAAAGAAGATATTGGAACGAAAATCTCTGTTGACGATTATAATTTAAAGTGTAAGGAGACAGTAATGCGTTACAAAGGGCAGTGGGATGATTTGACTGTCAAAATGGGGATGTGGTTAGACTTGGAGAATCCTTATGTAACTTATGAAAATGATTATATCGAATCTGTTTGGTGGTTGTTGAATCAACTGTACAAGAAAGATTTGATGTATAAAGGGCATACGATTCAGCCATACTCACCAGCAGCAGGTACAGGCTTGAGTACGCATGAATTGAATATGCCTGGTGCTTATAAGAATGTAAAAGATACGTCAGCAGTAGCGATGTTTAAGGTCAATAAAGATGATACCTCTGCTTTTCTATTTGAAGATGAAGGAGAAGATGTACGTATCTTAGCTTGGACAACGACCCCTTGGACCTTGCCTTCTAATATTGCCTTGACGGTTGGTAAAGGGATCAAGTATGTAAAGATCAAAACGAATAACGTCTATACGGAAAAACCAGTCAGTGTCGTCTTAGCATTAGACTTGGTAAAGAAATGGTTTGGAGGTAAAAAACAGCATGTCATTTTATCACAGAGTGAAGTATTTAAAGGTTCGCAATTAGACGGGATTCGATATGAACAATTATTTGATTTTGGAAATGAGATCGAACCATTGCATGGCGCAACGGATGCCTTTAAAGTAATCATTGGGGATTTCGTAACTACCGAAGATGGTACAGGTATTGTACACACTGCGCCTTCCTTTGGTGCGGATGATAGAAAGGTAGGTATTGCGAATGGTATTGGTACATTGACTTTAGTTGATCCACAAGGAAAATTTGTAGATACAGTCGGAGAATTTTCTGGACGATACGTCAAAAACTATAAAGATGATCCAGATTATGTAGATGTGAATATCGACATTTCTGTAGATTTAAAATTAAATAATAAAGCCTTTAATGTAGCGAAGTACGAGCACAACTATCCGCATTGCTGGCGGACGCATAAGCCGATCTTATATTATCCATTAGATAGTTGGTTCGTCAAAACTTCTTCTATGAAGGAGCGCATGTCGGAACTAAATAAAACGATCAATTGGAAACCAAAATCAACAGGTGAAGGACGTTTCGGCAAGTGGTTAGAGAATTTACAGGATTGGAATTTATCCCGTTCTAGATACTGGGGAATTCCATTGCCTATCTGGAGAACCAAAGATGCTTCCAAAGAAATTTGCATTGATTCTTTAGCAATGCTACAGACGGAGATCGACAAAGCAAATAAGGCATTAGGAATGAATCAGCAAATGCCTAAGGATTTGCATCGCCCATATATAGATGAGGTAGTCTTGGTATCTGAGGATGGCGAGCCAATGCATCGAGAATTAGACCTAATAGACGTATGGTTTGATAGTGGTTCGATGCCTTATGCACAATGGCATTATCCATTTGAAAATAAAGAAACCTTTGAGAGTAAATTTCCAGCAGACTTTATTGCAGAAGGAGTAGATCAAACGAGAGGATGGTTTTACACTTTACATGCAATAGCGACGATGGTATTCGACAGTGTTGCCTTTAAAAATGTAACCTCTAACGGATTAGTACAAGATAAGAATGGAAAGAAAATGTCCAAGTCTTTAGGTAATGCGATTGATCCATTTGAAGCGATTGCAAAGCATGGCGCAGATGCCAATCGTTGGTATATGATCGTTGCTTCTCCACCTTGGGATAATTTAAAGTATGATCCAGATGGAGTGATCGAAGTTAGAAATAAGTTCTTCGGTACTTTATTTAATACCTATAAATTTTTCGCAGGCTATGCGAATATTGATGGATTTAAATACCAAGAGAATAATGTGCCTTTAGCAGATCGACCAGAAATTGATCGTTGGATTTTATCTCTATTAAATACAACTATCAAAGAGGTGAATGAGGCGTATGCAGATTATGAACCAACGATAGTAGCAAGAAAAGTACAGAACTTCGTATTAGATAATTTATCCAACTGGTACGTCCGCCAATGCCGTCGCCGTTTCTGGAGGGGTGATTACACACAAGATAAAATAGCAGCTTACCAAACATTGTATACTTGTATGGAGGCAGTCTCAAAAATGATGGCGCCTATCGCTCCATTCTTTGCAGATTACCTGTATAAAAATCTAAATGAAGTAACGAAGCAAGAAGATCATATCTCTGTACACTTAGCAAGTTTCCCAAGAGTAAGCCACGAAGCGATTGATAAAGATTTAGAACAGCGAATGGATTATGCGCAGCGGATTTCTTCTATGGTATTGTCTTTAAGAAAAAAGGAAAATATCCGAGTACGACAGCCGCTACAAAAAATCATGCTACCGATTTTAGATGAATCTTTCAGTGACCAAGTAGATGGTGTGAAAGATTTAATCTTAGCAGAAGTAAACGTGAAAGAAATCGAATATATCACCGATACAGAAGGTATTGTCAAAAAGAAAATCAAACCGAACTTCAAAACCTTAGGTAGAAAGTTAGGCAAAAATATGAAAGCAGCGATTCCAATTATCAATCAATTGGGACAAGAAGATATAGCCGCTATCGAAAAAAGTAATGCCTATCAATTAACAATTGATGGTGAAAACTACGAATTGACTTTAGAAGATTTTGAAATCATCGCCGAAGATATTCCTGGTTGGTTAGTTGCTAATGATGGCGACTTGACCGTAGCAATGGATATTTCTTTAACAGATGCTTTAAAAGCGGAAGGCATGGCAAGAGAGTTAGTCAATCGAATTCAAAATCTGAGAAAGACCAAAGATTTTAATGTAACAGATCGCATTAAAATTACTTTAGAAAAGCAAGAAACGGTATTATCTGCAGTGGAGTTGTTTAGCGATTACATCAATGCAGAGGTATTATCTAATCAATTAACTTTGGCGGATAGCGTTGCTAGTGAAGATTCGATTGAGATTGATGGGGCGGTGATGAATTTGAGTATTGAGTTGGCGAATTAGAAATTTATCTTTTCTGCTTAGAAAAATAGCGGTCTTTCCTTGATGGGAGGGTCGCTATTTTTGTTTACGTGCGATCCGACCACTGAAAGTGATTGGACCGCTTGTTGTGAGAATTTTAGTTTTAGGATTGTTAGCGAATTTTCAAAAATTGATGATTAGTATTTCCTCTAGGAAATTGCCCATACTTGTCTTTAAATTTTAGAATATACTCATCTTCTAGGCGCCGGGCATTAAGCCGACCTTGGATAGGAAATCGAATAATTCGTCCAGAAAATCTCTTCCAACCAGCTACCTTGTTAAATAGAGTAATTTGCCCAAAAAGTCGTGAGGAGGTATAGAGGGCGTTTACAGATTTATCTGAAATACCAAATTTAAATATTTGCTGCTGTTCAAAATCGTAGATAATATAGAGATGATGCGTGTTTAGATTTTGA
>CAKZUM010000214.1 GCA_937921525.1 uncultured Saprospiraceae bacterium | reverse complement strand
GCGAGGGCCCGTTAAAAATACCGGAGGGATTATTTTTAACTAGAATTTTTGTTTCTTTTTTTTCAATGAAAAAAGAAAAAGGATATATAAAGCAAGAATAGAAACAATAAGCCAACGAAAATAAAAGAGCATTTCACCTATAATTCAAGTAATTACAAGTAAACGCAGAAAAAAGAAAAATTTCTCCAAAACATAGGGGATAGATATAAAAATTTCGTCCTATAAGTAATATAGAATGAGCAAAGCTCTAATTTGCGCATTCAAAAACAACACACAATTACTTTAAAATCTAGCGATGGATCAAGACAATTACATAACACTAATCTATAAAAAACTCAAAAAGGAGCTCTCTCCTACGGAGCAGAAATCCTTGGAAGGTTGGACGGCGGCGCAGCCCGAAAATGCGCAGCTGCAACAACAAATTGAGGAGAACTGGCAATTGAGCAAAAAAATATTGCCTCCTATTTCTGTAGATGCCAAGAAGGATTTTCAGGGTTTTAAGAAACGAATGCAGGCGCATAAGACAGCAAATGCCCCGCAAGAGGCGATAGTTCGACCGATCAATAGTTGGAGACGAAAATTATCTATTGCGGCAGCGATTGCTATCCCTTTATTGGCAGCATGGTGGATTTTTCAGCCTTCAAATGTACCGATGACCCTCGCGCAAACGAGTATGGGAGAAACGAAAGCGATCCAATTGTCGGATGGAACAACGATCAATCTGAATGAAAACTCTCAATTGAGGTATCCGACTGCCTTTACAGGTGGCAAAAGACAGGTCGAATTAACAGGGGAAGCCTATTTTGAAGTAGAATCTGACCCTAACAGACCTTTTGAGGTGATGATGGAGGAGACAAAAGTGCGGGTATTGGGAACGGTATTTAATATTCGACATTTAGCTGGCGAAAAAAAGACCAAGGTAAGTGTAGAGGAAGGAAAAGTGGAACTGAGTAGTCTTACTATTGACAAATCTGTTATTTTGACTAAAAATGAAGTGGGCGTCTATAATTCTAGTACGCAACAACTAACAGAAAACAAGGTAAATAATAAGAATGCTAGTGCTTGGAAAAGTAAGATTTTGAGCTACAAAAGCGCACCCTTACAAAGCATAGTCACTGATTTAGAACAGCAATTTGGCATAAAGACAATTATTACTTCTGAAAATATGAATAATTGCTTAGTTACCGCTAGATTTACAGATACAACTCCCAAAAAAGTATATGACTATATGGTGAGTTTGTATCGTATGGAATTAAAAGAAATAGATGCTTCCACGTATGAACTTAGTAAAGGCGTTTGCAAATAAAAAAAAAGTAGATTATAACACTACAGCATGTAGTTCTTCTTCTCCTATGAAAAAAAGTCACTACCCGATTGCGCATCGAGTAGTGACTTTTTTTGTGGCAATGCACCTCGTAATCTTTCTTTCAGGACAATCTATTTTATCAAAAAAAGTAGACTTTGAAACCTCCGACACGCCCATTTCAGATGCCCTCATTGATCTAAGTGAAGCTGCAAATATTAATATTGCTTTCCACCCTCGCCTCTTTAGTCAAGATCAAAAAATTAGTTTGGCGGTTAAAAATAAAAGCCTTCAATATGTATTGCAACAATGCTTGGTCAATACAGATGTAGCTTTTAAAATGGATGGCGAGCATTTATTATTATACCAAAGACCGCCAAAACGATATACCATCAGTGGGTATATTGAAGATGCCGTAACAGGGGAACGATTAATCGCCGCTACGATTTGGGAAGCCTATTCTGGCAAAGGCACCACGAGTAATGATTATGGATTTTTTAGTTTAAAAATTCCTGAGGGAGAGGTCGAATTGCATTCCTCTTATTTGGGGTATCAATCCAGTATTAAGATAGTGGTTTTAAATAAGAATAAAAGCATTTCTCTAAAGCTTGCCCCGTCTATTACCTTAAAAGAAATTATTGTCAATGCAGCGGATTTTACAAAAGGTCAAGCACACCTCAATTTGAATACAGGTACCGCTATTAATCTACAAAACATAAAAACGAATATCTCACTTGGTGGAGAAGCAGATCTAATGCAATACCTCAGCACCAAAGCAAATATACAAAGTGGTTCCGATGGTATTGGCGGCTTGAATGTTAGGGGCGGTGATGCAGATCAAAATCTATTCTTATTGGATGGCGTACCAATATACAACCCCTCCCACACGCTCGGTTTATTTTCCATTTTCAATACTCATATTATTAAAAACACGCTTTTATTCACAGATGGATTTTCTGCAAAGTATGGCGGTCGATTATCTTCTGTAATAGATGTACGCGTAAAAGAAGGAAATACCAAAGAATGGAAAGGCGAAGCAGAAATAGGAACGCTTGCTTCCAAACTCATTGTAGAAGGTCCTTTAAAAAAAGATACTACTGGATTATTAATTGCATTTAGACGAACGCATCTTGATTCCTATTTACGAAATAGAACTACTAAGAGTAGAGCAAAAATTGGCGAAAATGGCGCAATCGGCTATTACTTTTTTGACTTAAATGCCAAGCTACATCATCGACTCTCCAACAAAGATCAATTATTTCTTAGCTTCTATACTGGTCAAGATGATTTTGAAGATTTTAATTCTTATGTAATAGACGATCCCGATTATTTTTCCGACAACGAATATGAACAAAACATAAATTGGGGGAATCAAATAGCAGCCTTGCGGTGGAATCATTTATTTGGGGAACAGCTCTTTTCAAATACGACTTTCACCTATAGCAGTTATAAATATGGTAGTGAAAATTTTACTTACTATTTTGATGATTTCTTAGGAGATATTGAAGAAGAATATTATTACACCACTTTTAAGTCTACTATAAAAGATATAGGTTTAAAAATCGATTTCGAGTACTATCCAAATCCGAATCATCATCTACTGTTCGGAGGTGGTTTATTATTTCGTTCTTTTGAGTCAGGAGAAGCCTCCTCTGTTTTTGACGATACGACAATAGGAGAAGACCTAGAAGAAACTGGTGAGATATTTGAAGAATTGTATGAACTTCCTATTTTTAAAGCTACCGAATTAAATGCCTACGTAGAAGATAAAGTTAGCTTAACCGATCAGTTCTCTTACTCCCTTGGACTACATTTAGCAGCTTTCATTACCTCCAATAAAACTTATGTGTTGCCCCAACCAAGGATTGCTGCCCAATGGAATTTTTTGCCCAAATGGAGTACTACTTTATCAGGCAGTAAGATGTCTCAATTCCTTCATATTATCAGTACCACAGGGGGTGGCTTCCCAAATGATTTATGGGTCCCTTCTACCAATAATGTACGCCCCCAAGAATCTTTGCAAGCCACTTGGAATCTCAGTTATACAACCAATAAAGGCTGGCAGATTAATCAAGATATTTTTTATAAAAAATTAGATCATCTTATTAGCTATCTTGAAGATGCTAATTTACCTAGCCTCTTAGAGATTGATCCAGTGATTTGGGAAGAAGAAATTACGACAGGTACAGGTAAAAGTTATGGATGGAGTACCACTATTGCTAAAACAAAAGGTCGATTAACGGGACAAGCAAATTATACCTATTCCGTATCTGAAAGACAGTTTGAATTTCTGAACGATGGCTTGCCTTATTCTTTCCGATATAATCACCCCCACTCTATTAAAATTAATTTGCAACAACAATTAAATAAAAAGACTGCTTTTAATATAAACTGGAACTACGGTTCTGGCCAACCTATTTCTTTGCTCACAACTACATCCCGTTTTGCCCCGCTTAGTAATCTACAAGGTGCTGCTGTACTTGAAAGAATTGGCAGGGTCAATAGTTATCGCTTACCAGCTTATCATCGTTTGGATTTGGGTTTCTATTTTGAATGGGCAAGCGATCAGGTACAACATCATTTAAACCTAGGGGTTTACAATTTGTATAATCGAAAAAACCCCTACTACGTTTATCGAGTAGAGGATTTTGATTTCCCAGAGGATAATGGTTTGAAGCAACAAAATTCTTTGCCGATATTGCCTTCTTTGTCTTATCGGGTGGTTTTTTGAGGATTTTTATGAACCACTAGCCCTTCAATCAAATCCGTCAATATTCTTAATTCACTTGGACAAGCTGCTTCTTGATAAGTAATGGTATGTCCTTCAAAAGCGATTCTTGATAGAGGCAAATCTCTCATCTTTGTTTTATAAGATTCCTTGAAAGCTTTAAAATCAGCCGCCTCAAATTGCTGTACAATTTTTTTGTATTTCTCTTCTGATAGGGCTTTGATTTCTTCCCCTATGTTAGGTACATTGGCGATGCCTGTATATTTTACTTTTTTTGAGTCTAATATTTCAATTGTATATAAAGGCCTCCTATTGCCTCGCCCTCGTACTTTTGAATAGGTGATTAAGGTATTGGCAGGAGTGGCTTCTTTTAAAATATTCGTTGAGTTAGCCTTTTGAATTACTTGCTGCTTGGAAGTGCAGTTAGTTAAACCTAGAACTAGAAATAAAGCGATGCCTATAAGGTGAATGGGCAATTGAAATAAATTCTTTCTTGTATTTTTCATGATGCTGTTTTTTTATCTTTTAGGGGGTACTTATTTAGTCCAAACCTTATCGTCGGATGGCTAAGCGCCCTATTGATACCCCACATCTTTTTAGCTATAAATTAGGGGCTTTAGCTTCGACCCTGTGGAATTTTACAGGGTCGAAGCTACGCTCCTTTATGCTCTGTCAACTATGTTTTTCTACAGACAAGGACGAAGCTACGCTCCTTTTTTGCCCACCTATAAACTTGTGGGGTATCAATAAGGCTAAGCGCCGTCCGATGATAAGATTTTCATAGCCATCGGACGGCGGTAGTAGTATGCCTTACAAAGTTGTACAACTTTGTAAGGCATACCACGGTAGCCATCCGACGGCAAACTTGCAAACTACTTATTTTTTAACCCCACCCTTCACTTTCTTAGCCAACACTTCAAAATCTTTCGGAGATATGCGGTGTGCATCACCACTCATCCTAGCACTACCCACTGCGAAATCATAAGCTTCCCACGCTCCAAACTCCCCATCAGAAGTAGCAATTGTACTGCCATCTTTTTCAATCACCCATTGGCCGGCGCCTTCTGTGCAGCAAATGCCATCTCCATATTCATCGTAGATTACGAAAGTATAAATGCCTATTGGTAATTCTAATTCTGCTGAAACTACCGTTCCTGCTATACCATCTTCAAATGGGCCCCAAGTATCAATTAAGTTGCCATCGCCATCTTCTAAATCAAAAGTAGTTTCTGAACCAAAATTATCTAGTGTTACTTGTAGGTTGATGGTACTAATTGCTGCGTTATCATATTCTTCCTCCTCGTAATAATCGTCATAGTCATCGGCTTCATCTGATGAGTCTGTATCATCTTCCGTATCTGTATCTGCATCTGCATCTGTATCTATCGGCGTTTCATCTATCGGCGTTGTCGGATTCGTTGGTGTTGTAGGTGTGGTAGGCGTCGAAGGAGTACTAACTACTGCCCCTGCAGCTCCGCAAACTTCACTTGGATTCTTTAATCTTGCCAATAAACCACTGCCACTTACCCAGCTTTCCATTCGACTTACTTGACCTGCAGAAAACATAAACATACAAGCATCATCCACATAATCCATATAGTTCATGAATAAATCTTTCGTTCCACAGGAAGTAATTCCGATACTTGGGCAACCACTATTATCTGCTTCTTGGCTTGGTGTATCCGCTACCATATCATCTGTACCACAACCTTCTCCCCAAATGTGATCTAAGTTTAAGTAGTGTCCCATTTCGTGCGTTAATGTTCGACCTAAATTGAAAGGTGCGTTTGCAGTCACCTGTCCACAAGTACCACCGCCACCAAAAGCGGATTTGTTTAACACAATAGCATCTCCGTTACCAGCACCCCCTAAAGGCGCATATCCTAAGTTGCCATCTGCATCATTGATGATGATGTTGATATAGCCTGCCCATTTTGTTGGCGCACTATTTTCAGTTACTTGATTCACCGTAATCGCTAAGTCCCCATCATTCAATCCAAATCCAGCTGGGTGATTTTTAGTCGCTACACAAAATTCCAAACAAGCAGCACCATTACTAATACCAGGGAATTGAGGGGCAGCGGTATTAGTCCATTGAACAATATCACTATTCTTCCCTTGAAAATCTGCATTCATTATAGCAGTTTGTTGTTTTACGAGTTCAATCAAACAGGCCTTATCAGCATTGCCGATCCCATCAAAGTGATACGCGATTGGCAAAATCGTTGGGGAGCTACAAGCAGAACGGCTCTTCGCTACATTGCTTCTTAATTTTTTAGAAAAAGATTGCATTCTTGCCTCATAGTCAGCTTTAAATGCTGGGTCTTGTAATTTTTCGTTCATGTGTGCCGTGGAAGCACATTTTCTTCCTAGAGTGTGTGTATGGTTAGCAGCATTTGTCGTTGCTACTTTTCCAATGCTAGTATTAAGGCTTCCTAAATCTTGGTCTTTCTGACAGCTAATCATTGCTATTGCGAATAAAGCCATTACGATTACATTTCTTATATTTTTCATCTTTATTAATTTTGATAAAGGCATTAGTCTATCAGGAGATAGTGGTATACTATCCCTTTATTTTTTTCCTTTATTATTAAAAAATTGAGTTATTTTGATTGTAGCTTTTGACGATTTGTATTGTCTATTTATCCGCTACATCTTCTAGACGAAGGATTCTTTTATACCCCCTATGTGAATTTGATTTTTTTATAAAAAAATTATGGTTAATTCATTTTGGGATTGTGGTTACAGTCTACCACCAAATGAAACAACCTTCTACTATTTTAATACTTATTACTCCTATTAATAATATCTGAAGCAAATTCATATTTGCATAGATAAAATTAATTTCATATTTTTGTTTATCATATTTATTCCGCTATAAGACTTCCTCCATCTTCCCATTCCGATAAAGTATTTCTTAAACAAATAATGGCTCATTTATTATAAATAAATGCAGCGCGTAACCAAAGCAGCTTGATATTGCTCGTAGCCACCAACGTGACATAAGTAATCTAACAATTATATACTGTGTAAAGTATAATTAATTATATAAGTAAAAACCAATGAAATTCCTTCTAAAATACAGTTTTGTTGCTATTCTTTTATGTTCTACCTTAGGAACGCTATATGCACAACCTTCTATTTACATCGTTGACCAAGGAGGAGTATTATCCAAAACAAATATAGATGGCACTAATTTTACTATTTTAAATGATAACATCGGACAAGGGAATGGTATCGAAATTGATGCTGTTGGAGGAAAAGTGTATTATTCAGATGGGATTGGAGAAACGATCAAAAGAGCAAATTTAGATGGAACTGGCGAAGAAACAATTGTTGGTGCAGCAGGAGCTGTTTTTGGATTAGAATTAGACCTCACAAATAATAGGTTGTACTGGATAGATAGATCTGAAAATGAAATTAGATTTATTGATTTATCGAATCCTGCTACCATTAATACCCTAACTACTATAAACGGAAATTTTTCAATTACCGTAATAGCTGATCCTAATAACAATAAAGTTTATTATAATCATGCTGGAATTGGCAACTTTACAGGAGAAATAATATGCTATGATTTAAGCAATAACACTGAAAATGTTATCCTATCAAATCTCAGGTTTCCGAGTGGGATGGTGCTGTTTGAAAATAAAATTTATTATGCAGATTTTGGAAATGGGACTATTAATCGAGCAGATTTAGATGGATCCAATATTGTCACTATTGAAACAGGTGTCTCCAGCGCAATTGGTTTAGCAATTAATCCGACTACTCGAAAAATTTATGTTTCTCAGCAAAGTGGTTTGCAAGATGTTTATTGTTCAGATGTTGACGACCTTATGAATGATAATATAATGATTATTGATAGATCAGCGGCAAACGAACATATTGCCTTGCTATTAACTAGTCCTGAGATTAATCTAGCTGGAGCTGGTAATTCAATAACAGATAGTGATGATTGTGATACCGCTCCAAGTACGAATAATGATACTGATTTTGGGAATATCCTAGTAAACGGAGCTACGAATACCCATACATTTACTATTCAAAATACAGGAGAGTTAAGTCTAAATTTAACCAACACTAATAGTTTAGTTACAATAGGAGGAATGCACGCAGGTGATTTTACGGTTACTCAACAACCTGCTAGCAGCATTAACTCTAATGGAAGTTCGACTTTTCAAATAACTTTTGATCCTTCAGCAAATGGTACACGAGAAGCTAATGTAACCATTATTAATAATGATTGTGATGAGGCGACTTTTTGTTATAAACTTCAGGGTACAGGAGTTGATTGTCCTAGCTTTACTGCCATCACGCCTACTACAGCAGTAATTACAGAAAGCACTTGTACCGTATTTGGGGGTTCGCCTACAGGTGGAAGTATTAGTGCTCCCACATCAAGCAATTGCCCCTCTGGCTCTACTTTACAATACTCTATTGATAATAATAACTTTTCTGCTAGTCTTCCTGTTTACGATGTCAACAACATACAAACGATTTACACCAAATGTGTATGCAACATCACTAACACTACAACCAGTTCTTCTTCTTCTGTCATCACTAGTCCTGGTATTTGTCAAGACTGTCCTGATTTAACTGCCATTACGCCTGCTATAGCAGTAATTACGGAAAGTATTTGTACAGTATTTGGGGGTACGCCTACAGGCGGAAGTATTAGTGCTCCCATAACAAACAATTGCCCCTCTGGCTCTACTTTACAATATTCTATTGATAATAATAATTTTTCTTCTAGTCTTCCTGTTTACGATGTCAACAACATACAAACGATTTACACCAAGTGCATCTGCGATAATACGGCGACAATGAGTAGTTCCACTAGTCAAATCCAAACCTTGCCTGCATCCTGTGGCTCAACTATTCCCCCATTTACAGCAGATGATTTAGAAGTAAAAGATCCTTGCAATTGTGAAAATCCACAAAATATTATTTTAGCAGATGGCAGGTATTTGTTTCAAGATATATTAGAAGTAAAAACGGCCACAAATTTATCCGTTTCTCTAAATGCAACTGATAATAATTTGCTGGATGCAAGTGGAAATGCCATTCCTTTAAATACCGTTTTTACAGAAGTTAGTACTGGTGTTTATGAATTAGAATTTTATACCCTTCCTAATATTCCTGCAGCAGTAACAATCAGCAATGGTACTACTACCGAAGATTTCATAACAGATAATTGTGCTGTTTGCACTGACCAACTCGTTCCTACCTTTAATCAATGGACTCTATTTATTTATATGTTGTTAGTGTTAAATCTAGGCTTGATTGGTTTGAATTCAATACCTAGTTCAAGAAACGGGGAGACGGTACAATAAAACTTGGCATTAGATATTAGTCCTATCAAGAGGAGATAGGTAAGGTGTGGATCAACATAAAACAACATAAAAGGAGATAAGATAGTGGACATAAATAAGAATTTATTTATGTCCACATATATATAAGATGGAATAAATCCCGATCTATTTAAGTGTT
>CAKZUM010000213.1 GCA_937921525.1 uncultured Saprospiraceae bacterium | reverse complement strand
TAATCCCCAAAGTCTTCGCATCATACGTACTCCATCGAGGCGTCGGAATTTCCAACACCCTTAGATAATACATAGCAGATTGCTCCGCATTAAATGCTGGATCTTTCCAAATAGTTTGTAGCTCCACATCTCCGATAGAATTATCATAACTAGCCTCTTTGACATTAACCGTATTTCCAACAGGAGGGAGTGTACCATCTGCCTCTAATACCCGATCGTCCGACCAAGCAACATCGAATATTTTTTCTTGTGCCTTTCCAGAGGCATCCACCCAAGCCTTGATAACTTGGACACGATCTAGGTTTGCACTTTCATTATCTTTAATAGCCCATATTAAAAAGGAAGGACTTTCTTTAGAGTCATTTGCGCTAATATCTCCACCCATAGGGACGCCTTTTGCATAGGCTTGATCGATCCAATTTTTATCAGTCATAGCAATATCTTCATAATCATAACCAGCAAACAAGCGTACTTTTATTCTTGGTCCAGAAGTAGCAAAAGTTTCTTTCCGTTCCATCGCTTCAAATAATTCTTCTCTTGTATTTTCCCTTGCCCAAATACCTGCTAGGCCTGCAGCACTCATTAGTTTGCTAGACAGAAATTGGTTTTGATCTGGCTTCATTCTTCTTTGAGGATCACCATCTCTGACGCCAAATTTTCCAAAGTAATTATCTTCTTCTGTAGCACCCGCAGAATTATGTCCATCAGAACTACCAATTAATCCAAACTTGAATGGATTGTCACCCATTTGATGTTGTATGGCCAATCCATTTTGGTAGGCCTCTCTGACGTAAGAATTTTTGGGATTACTAGCGACAGGTCCCGCCAATGTAAAGACAAAAGGATATAATTCAAAATCTGCAAATTCATCGTTTGGAGATAGAAGAGGATGAGACATGGATTGTCCTTTTATTTGTACCACTTCGTTGATCGGTTCATTTCGCATTCGCTGCTTGATGTATTGCAGGGTCATAGGAGATCCATCGTACTGGCTGGTTGCATATAGCATCCCATTACTCATATTCGCATTATGCGGAATCGCTAATAATTCAATTCCCTTCTTTCTTTGTAAATCCATCCAATCCCACAGTTTTTCTGGATTTTGAGAATCAAAAGAAGAGAACGGTAATTCAGGAACATTATCGCTTTTAAAAAATACATTTCGGTGCATATTTTTTGCATACGGCTCAATAGTACCGTCTTTGTGATATAAGGTGTCAGGAACAGAAGACGTCCATTCATAGGCAGGGAAAGTAGTGAACTTGCCAGGTTCATAATATTTATTAGCAGCGTCTACAATTTTTTGCCAAGTAGTCTTTCTAATTGATTCGCTATTAATTTCGGCAATAGGATTATTGCCTGCCATAGATCGACCAATATCTCCAAAAGCTGCCATGGAGATGCTAGGATCTTTATCTCTAATTTTTTCAGCTATATCCAGTTTGAAAAACTCATGATTAGGATCAATCATTTGCTTCATTACGCCCATATATTCCGCATGGTCTGTAACGGCCATAAAATCTAAGGGTCTTTTTAAACGAATCTCGTCCATTACAGAGTGTTTGATCCCTTCTCCTTTGCCATATAGGTAGGCATCATCGGGGGTTGTACGAGTATTATAAATAAAAGCATCAAAAGACCAACTGGTATGGATATGTAAATCTCCGAAGTAGGCATTCTTCGATTCATTGAAATCTGCCATTTTTGCTTGATTTGTAGCAGGGGTATTTGTTGGAATTGCTACTTTATCTGTTGTTTCGTTACCACCACAGGAGAAAAGTAGGCCAAAGACCAAGAAAAGACTAAGTCGTTTAAGAATACACATAAATAGAAGATTTTTAGAAAAAATTAGAAGACCTAAATATACTCAAAGACATGGAATTCATTGATAGGGAAAGGAAATATTTCAAATAATAGAGAAATGTTAAGGTTTGTGGAGGTACGAAATAAGATAAACAAACGTTCGTTTTTGTTTTGCGTTAGTTATGACCTAGAAGTTGATTAAGCATCATTTTATTTGTGCGTCATTCCTAAATGGTCAAATAACGATTGACTTACTACTAAACAACTTCCTAAAAATTCTTGCCTATAGCGTACTGCTACATTTGTGATGTACTACTTCTGTAAAGCGGACTATCAATCCGTTTAATAAAGCGGATTCACCATCCGTTTTACACCGCAAACAAACAATCCAATACTGATTTGTTTAACCACCTTGCAGAGTTAAAGACTACTTCTGTAAACAAACCATCGGGAATTATGAGTAAGCAACTAATGCTAGGGCTAGTGCTATTGTTTTTATCCAATCAAATTTTTGCTCAATGTATTCAAGGAAATTGCCAAAATGGCTATGGTACTTTTTTATATAAAAGTGGGGCAAAATACATGGGGGATTTTAAAAATGGCAAACTTCAAGGACAAGGTATTTTATATTTTTCTAATGGAGATAAATACATTGGTCAATGGAATAACCAGTATCGAGAAGGACAAGGTAAATTGATTTTTAAGAATGGAGATGTATATCAAGGTACATTTTTAAAAAATGATTTTCATAACAAAGGGATATTAGAATTTGTAAGCGGAGATAGATATGAAGGAAATTTTGTTGAGGGGAGTATGGAGGGAGAAGGGACTATGGTCTATGCAGATGGAAGCAGTTATGAAGGCTATTGGCAAAGAGGACTAAGACATGGACAAGGAACTTTATCGAGGGATGGCCAAATTCTAAAAGAGGGAACTTGGGAAGATGATTTGTGCATGACTGATGAAGAACTTGTAGCGATAGAAGATCCTATCGTTGAAAAAAATCTGCAAAATTGTAATAAAGAATTTTGCCAATCTGGTCGAGGCATTTATCGCTATCCAGATGGTTCTAGATATATTGGAGATTTTAAAGATGGAAATCCAGAAGGAGAAGGCACTTGTTATTATGCCAATGGAGATAAGTATGTTGGTCAATGGAGAAATCATGCGCCAAATGGAGAAGGTATTTATACCTATGTGAATGGTCGAGTATTGGCGGCTATGTGGAACAATGGCAACCCTAAGCGAAGATTAGATGCTATATATGAATCCGCAGAAACCAATAATGTAGCTGTTGAAAATAGTAAGGAAGTTAAAATTTGGTCGGTGATAGTAGGCGTTTCCACTTATGAGCACATGCCTGCCTTACGCTTTACAGACGATGATGCCTATCGTTTTTATGCCTTCCTCAGAAGCCCAGAAGGAGGTGCATTACCAGACAATCAAATAAAAATATTAGTAGATGAAGATGCTACTAGATCGAATATATTAGGAGCGTTGAAATCTACTTTTTTAAAAGCAGATGAAAACGATGTTATTTTCTTTTATTACTCAGGACACGGCTTGGCTGGATCTTTAATACCTGTAGATTATGACGGGTATAATAATCAATTAATGAACTCAGAAATCACTCAAGTATTTGAACAAAGTAGGGCAAAACACAAAGTGATTTTCTCTGATGCCTGCTACTCAGGAAGTCTTCTAGCGATGAAGTCACCACTCAATCAAATGATGCGAAAGTACTACCAATCTTTTGAACAAACAGAAGGAGGATTAGCCTTTTTAACTTCTTCTAAAAGCGAAGAAGTTTCTCTTGAAGATAGTGGTTTACGCCAAGGAATTTATACCCATTATTTAATTAGAGGCTTACAAGGGGAGGCGGATAGAGATCGGAATAAGATCGTTACTATTTCTGAGTTATTTAACTATGTGAAGGGAGGTGTTCGACAGTATACAGGTAATATGCAAACTCCTGTGATTACGGGCAACTACGATCCTAATATGCCTGTCGGTGTAGTTCGCTGATGGTTTTCACCACATAGGTACATAGGTCATATAGCTGCACGTAACTATGTGACCTATGTACCTATGTGGTAAAAAAAAACCAATTAGCTATATAGTTTTAAATATTGCATAATATTAAAAATAGGAGATGTCAGTATAAATAAAAACCCTTTAGTTTCTCTCTATTTATCGACATCCCCTGAAATTCCCGATTAGCTGTTGCCTATTTATTTAATAGGCAGTAACTACCGAAAAAGTGCTGTATGGTCAACATCATAAGCCCGCCCTGACTGCAGTCGGGTTGGTCTGACCGCTGACTTCTGACAGTTCCGTTAGTGTAAGCTAACTAGAACGATCTGACCTCTGAATCTATAGGATTATTGAGTCTCCCGAGCACATCGCTTATAGGTTGATAATTGCACGAGGCTGGTCTTGATTGTATTTTAAAACGCTGCTCAAGAGCCCAATAATTCCTAACTCCATTTTAGATCAATGCACGGTTGATCTAAACCCACTTGATATACTTCCACCATTTCATAATACTGCTTATATCTTCTTTTGCAGAAGTCATTAACTGTTTGGTTGTTGAAGGATGATCAAATGTATCCACGATTACTTCTTCTTTTAAATTGATTAATGCTAAAACGATTGTAGTGTTGTTCTCCGTTTCCCTTGTATGGGCTGTTGTCAACTCTTCTACCGCTGTCAAAAAATCATGATGAGCACCTTGAATCCTCATCCGATAAGCCGGTATTTTATGCACTAAAAAGAAATTGCTAATCGTTTTCAATTGTTGTTGCCCACCTGCATCTAGTGGTGATGCAGGTAGTACAAACCTCAGTTTAAGTTGAGGATTTTCTTTTAAAATGATTGTAATTTTCTCTAAGTAGTTTCTGTCCTCCTTATCGATACCTGATTCATTCTTTAATGAAATAGGTCGAATAAACAATTGATGATTAGTATATGCTGTTTTCTTTTGTTGAAAGCCAGCAGATATATATTTAGCAGGCGAATCTCCTATTATTCTCGCCTGTTCAAACCCTTTCTTTAAAGCTGTTTGATAGTTCTTTTCTATCTGGTTGTAAGTGCTAGATTTGCCTAAATGATATTGAATAAAACCTGCCTTATCTTTTTTTACTAAAACAGTTTCATATCCAGCATATTTAAAAAAGGATGTTTCAATTGCATGTGTAAATACACTTAATTGAACCTCATATCCTTGCGCATTTATCGCATCAAACCAACCCATATTTATTGCTACTAAGAGCAATAAAGCTAATCGCTTTTTCATGGGAGTAAGTATTGTTAGGTCGCTAGCGTATAGACCTCAAACAGGCTATGTTTGCAGTCCTACTTCTTCTTCCTCTAAAATAACATCCACTTAAAATTTTAATCTCTAGAACCCTTGCTACACCATGTAGCAAGGATAGAGAAGAGGGAAAAAGGGGTATGTTATAACATTAGTCTACAGGGGCTTATAGCGTCCAAAGGACGATCACAAACCTATCTATACTCGCATCATATTACAGTTATGCTAGTAACCTAATAGTTATAGAATGTCTTATTGTTATTTAACAACTATTTCTTATATGGACAGATAATAATCTTGACCATTACTGGTCAGTCATTCGCTTAATAGATTCGTAGTTGATTAGTAGGGTGGATAAGAATATCGAATCCGTATACAACAGTCGTTAGCATGTCGATATGGTACAATATATTCTAACCCATTACTAAGTCTAAATACGATACTAAAATACTTAAATACGATTTTTTGAATTACTTAAAGTTTGGAAAAGGAGGTGTGCAGACATTATAGCCAACTCATAGTTTAGGTCCTAATTAGATAGGACATATTGAAATCTAAAATGTGCGGAAACCTCTAAACAGTCATAAAGTATTAGGATAGGCATTGGATGAAAATCAATCCGCCTATGCTACAAATTAGAGTAACCTTACTACTCCAATTGTTATGGCTATTTAGTGTATGTTTTGGTAAGTTAAAGAAATTGGAAGGAAGTATTCGTTTTCCAATTGATAGTTCAAATGTATATCAATTCATTCTAAAAATCAAAATAGAAGGAGCGTAGAAAATGGCTAAAAACAATCAATTTATTAAAACAAAAATATATAACTATTGGTTTTAATCCCTTTAAAAGCTCGTATGACTAATAGAAAAAAAATTAAAAAAAAATTAAAAAAAATCTCATTTGCTAATTCTTTACAGAATTCGGCACGTAATTTTGAGTATGCGGACATATAAGACAAGAATTTTTTATAGATAAATCTGTCTAAATGAGTGGTATAGTTTGCCAATATTCTTATTATACAATGGTAGGCTTATTCAGATTTGCTATTGATTTAATCCTTTGTACTAAGGGGATGTCTAAATCAAAGAAAAGAAACTGTCAATAAAAGGATTTTTTTAGCATCTTTGCAGCAATTTTTAAACAAGGAGATTAAAATTCCATTTCTAATTACGAAGTTGTTATCAACCTAGTACTATTAAATATTCAAAATAATGTCTGATCACATAGAAAATGAAGGAAGGAAGGGTTATTGTATGTTAGCCTTTTTTACATTCTTCCTATTATTTATTATCACTTGGGTTTCTGTTTACAGAGCTAATTTCAATTTGACGTTTTAAGCGTTCTCGAATTAACAGGAGTCAGGATTTCTATTAACAATGTAATTTTTCATTCTGACTCCTGCTAAGAGCTTCCTCGTTGTGTTTTCAATATTACGACCCCAAGCCTAGGTAAGGTAGGTATGGCTCTATTTGACTAGCCTTTAATGCTGCAATACCCTGTGGCACTTTCAAATTTAAGTAATCAAGCCATTTCATTTCTTCTTCTGAACCATATTCCCTTCTTTTGCCAATAATTTATTACCTTTTCATTTCATAGGAGTTCATTTTTAAACAACTTCATAGCAAAATAGGGGGAACGAAAAGTCGTTTTTACAATATGTATTGGTGGAAGCAAGTTACAAGCTTGCAACATATTAGGTTGAATTTACAAACCATAGCCGTCAGGCTAAGAGACGGACTCTTAGTAGCAGACACTTAGAAAGTGGCTGATACTTGGGGTCTACGAAAAGGTGTCAGCCATTTTTAAAATGTCTGCCACCAAGAATTCGTCGTTAATGACCTGATTATCAAGCGCCTTTTCTGATAGC
>CAKZUM010000212.1 GCA_937921525.1 uncultured Saprospiraceae bacterium | reverse complement strand
TTATACATTAATGGTAAAAAACAATCTAATTCGGTTGCTAAAAAATATAAGCGCATTTACGAATCTGCTCTTGGTCGGTCTTTAAAATCAGATGAATGTTCTAAGGTAAGTGGTAAGTATAAAGGCGGAAATAATTTTAGTGGCTCTATTGATTTTTAAAAAGATAGTTAATATTTGAATACTCGATTCGTCTATCGTCCAATGTTCAAATATTTTGAGTGTAAAACAAAGTTGAAGCAGGCAATTGATTCATCCGATCACTTGCAGTGGAATGTCGTTAACTTAAGAAAATAATGCAGCTTATTGTGGCGTGATTCAACGCGGAGCTACTTCGTAGCCACACGGATAACACATGAGCAAACATCGTTTGCGAACCGCTTGCGGATGGGAGGGCTTGTAGGTCGTGAGTGATGTTGACAGTCTCTATATAGGCAAATCACGCTCTCGACCTACTGAACACGTCTATACAGGCGACCTATAAAATCCGTGTCATCCGCGTTGAATTACGCATATTTAGACATCTAATCCTTAAGTTGGCGACATTCCACTTGCAGTAGTCGGATGAAACGTGCTGCTTGATCCGACCACTGAAAGTGATCGGATCAATAGGTTTGAACCTACTTGAATATTGTTTTGCACTCAAAAGAACTTACTTATCAATAAACCAATTCTTACATGTACTGGTTCAAAGATTATGCAAGTTATTATGTTTTTAAATAGTAGAATGTGATATTAATCACAAAAGTCAATTTATCACTCCCCATTCATCGTCTTCTTAACCAATCCACAGCGCATCATTTTGTCCCCAAAATAAGGATTTTGAATTTCTTCTTCTGTCGCCAACCAGTCAGCTCCTTCATTATCAAATGCCATCGGGCAGTGTTGTACATATAGCGCATTGCCTTCTGTTCCAAATGCTTCCACTACTTGTATTAAGGCATCCGATAGAAATCCGAACTGTTTGCGCTGTGCTTCTACATTGTCTAAGGTAACTATTTTGTCGCTATGGGTTTGAAGGCCAGGGAGTTGTTCCATCCAATACTCATGGGCAGTTTCTTCTAATAGGTTCATATCAATGGCATCTACTTTTTCCACGACTTCTTTAGCAGCAGTAGCGGCACTAGTAGGGTCTGTTTCTACAAACGCATCCTTTAACAAAATATAGGCATTGGCAAGATCATTTAATTGTTGCTTGAATAGGCTAGGAGTCTCTGCACGAAAATTAGGAATCGCATCACTTTTCTCTTTTTTGATGGATATATCTTGATTCATCATGCTCGATTGATTGTTCAATTGGGCTGCTGCATCTATGGAAAAACTACCATAAGTGACGACCTCTTCGCCAGCTTCTATACCGCTATTTATTTGATAACTATCTCCCAAGCTAGTTCCTAGTTCTACTTCTCTAAATTGAAAAGATGGAATTTCGGTATCGGCTAATTTTACATAGACTACTGATCTTTTCCCAGTCCATAATACAGCAGATTTTGGTACACTCAATGCAGTTTTATTGGTACTACTTTTTTGCTTGGCACTTGGCTTAGCCATTCCTTCAACAAACATTTCAGGTTTTAATAATCCTTTGCTATTTGCAATTTCTGTCCGCACCGCAGCGACTCTTGTCGTCGGGTTTAATAAAGGATCAATAAAAGTAATCCTAGTTTTGAACGTCTTATTAGGAATAGATGCGGTAGTAAATTCTATCGGGTCGCCCACTTTGATATTAGGTAAATCTCCTTCATAGGCATCGAATATAACCCATACCTTTCCTAAGTTCATTAAATCAAACAGGGGAGCACCTTCTTTCAAATAATCCCCAACAGCTACTCGTCTATTGGTGACAATACCAGACGCATCAGCATAAATCGGAAAGGTTTCTTGTATCGTTCCTTTCTGCTCAATGGCATCAATAGCGGCTTGCCCAATTTTCCAAAACCGTAATTTATTCCGAGCTGCATTTGCTAATCCTGGACTTAGCTCTTTTAATTTCATTGCCTCCAATAATTCTCGCTGGGCATTAATCAAATCTGGAGAATAAATATCTGCTATCTTCTGTCCTTTTCGTACTTGCTCGCCTGTAAAGGTGACATATAATTTCTCTATTCGACCAGGAATATGTGCCACCTGACTGGATGCCAAACGTTCATCTGCTTGCACCTTTCCAGATAGTTGAATTACTTTTCCTGTTTTTGAAGCACTTCCACTTCCTCGCCCTCCACCAACAATCGTTGTTTCTATATTTGCCAACTTTACGGCATCTTCTGTCATTTGTAGCACTGTCGGGTCGTCAGAAGTATTTGCGCCAACAGGAGTTAAATCCATCTCACAAATTGGACAAATTCCAAATTCCTGTTGTCTAATTTGTGGATGCATGGAGCAGGTATAGGTAGTCGCTTCTTCTGTAGAAGTGGATGCTGCTACTTCTGTTGTCATATGATGATGCGCTACTGGTTTGTTTCTTCCGAATAATAAGTAGCCAATACCGATACCTGCTAGAATGGCTATTAGGGCAGTGGAAATTATTTTTAGGTTAGATTTCATCTTGAAATTTTTAATCTAATTAGTCTGTTAAAGACTTAATATTATTGGTGTCAACATTTAGTTGTCAACGTTTAAGCGGGATGGCTAGTCCAAAAACTGTTTGACCGGAGGGAGTTTTTTTGGACTAGAATTTTTGGTTCTTTTTTTTCAATGAAAAAAGAACATCCATCTAGTTTTGTTATTTTTATCATTCAATAATATTGAATGTATCTCTCCATATCACTCTTAGCCAAATGACTCTGCACAATAGCGCGAAGTGTTTTTAAATCATAATCAATCAAATCCATTTGTAAACGAAGTAATTCATCAAAACTATTACCGCTCGTACTATAATTAGTTTCTAAAATACGGATAGTCGCTTGTGTCAAAGCAATTTGTTTTTGATACAAAGCGATCTGTAATTCAGCAGCATTATAAGTAGCAAAAGCAATGTCTATTTTTGCTTTAAACTGAGATAGTAGATCTTCTTTCTTATACTGAATGGCTTCTATTTTAAATTGTTCTTCTTTTTCTTTTGCTTCGTATTTCCCTTTGTATAAAGGAATTCTAAGGACACCTTTTACTTGTAATATATCTCGTCCATTTCTGACAGGCATGGCATCTGATCTTTTATCCACGGTTATATAATCTAGTCCAACACCAAAACTTGGTTTTTGCCCAGCTGCATTTAATGCGATGGCTTCTTTAGATACTTCTTGCTGTAAATCAAATAGATGAAGCATTGGATGATTGTCCACAATATTCTGTATCAAACTATCTCTGTTGATAACTATTGTTGCGAATGCTAAACTATCTTCTATGATTATCGCTTGATCCAATGGTCGATTTAATATTTGATTAATAGTGGTGGTTGGAGCGATCACTTTTGTTTTCCATATTTCGAGTTCTTGTTTTAGGCTTTCTATTTCTAATTGTACTCTTAATACATCTGC
>CAKZUM010000211.1 GCA_937921525.1 uncultured Saprospiraceae bacterium | reverse complement strand
GTGATCGTCGAGGTTAGTTATAAGGCGGAGGCGGATGGCAGAAATTTTCAAAATGGCTGTCATCTTTCCTAGAAACCCAGATGACAGCCACTTTACAAGTTTCTGCCATCAATAGTCCGTCTCTTAACCTGACGGGTATGGCTTGTAACCTCGATGCAGTATGATAATCGTATGACATCGAGGTTACAAACTTCGACGATCCTGAATTTTTTGTTGTATCAATAAAATTGAAAGTGTATGGTAGTAAATATAAAATTTAAAAAGCAAACTTACCAAAAATCTTACTTTTATTCTCACTTACTTCTGAGCCATTTCACTAGAAGGAATAATATCTTTAGTAGTAATACGCCTTTCCTTAGCCCCATTATGCTTTAGTCTGGCACGAGTCACTCTAAGGAAGTCTAACATTTCCTTTTTATCTTCGGAAGGTAATTTAATAAAAGGTCGTTTGCTATGCTCCACAGCAGCAACTGGCAAAATGCGATATATATCATTTTGATTAGTTTTTTGAATATATCGCCAAACAGGAATGAAGTGGGCGTCGCTAATATAGGTACTATCTTGTCGAGTATCCTTTGCAATATCAATTTCGAGTATTATCCCTC
This sequence comes from uncultured Saprospiraceae bacterium, assembly GCA_937921525.1. Taxonomy (GTDB): domain Bacteria; phylum Bacteroidota; class Bacteroidia; order Chitinophagales; family Saprospiraceae; genus JAFMDF01. The sequence goes on along the minus strand of CAKZUM010000211.1, from coordinate 2,616 downwards.
CGTCAGTATTTTTTTTATCTTGGTTGGATACAAAATTCCCCAAAGAGTAGGCAATTAAAGATTGATGATCCTGATTATCTTCCTCCTTTTTAACTACCTTTTCTATGACAGGTTGTACTACGTGTGGGTGGGCACCTATGACTAGATGTACTCCTTGTTTAGCTAGCCAATCTGCTAATTTTCGTTGTTCTTTATTTTCAATTAATTGGTATTCATCTCCCCAATGAACCATCATTATGATGCAGTCAGGATTCCGTTTTTTTGCTTTTTGCAAATCCCTTTTAATCGTATGCCAGTTGATGGTATTGACGATAGTGGGTGGGGTAGTGGGGATATTATTTGTCCCATAGGTATAGTTCAGTAAGGCTATTTTGATTCCATTTTTGTTAAGTATCAGAGGGTAGAATAAATCTCTTTCAGTCTTATTTTTAAAAGTACCTGTCTGTTGAAATCCTAAATTTTTTAAGGTTTCAATCGTATGAATAACACCTTTCTTTCCACTATCATTAGAGTGATTATTAGCTGTGACTAGTACATCAAATCCTGCCCATTTTAGATCTACAGCTAAATCGTCAGGACTTTTAAATGTAGGATATCCAGTGTAGGGAGGACGGCCAGGTAAAGTAACTTCTAAATTACCGATAGCTATATCCGCTGCTCTTATGATAGGGGCAATATATTCAAAACTAGGTTTATAATTATACGATTTATTTTTCTTGATTTCAGCAGCTCGAATCTGTGGCGTATGCCCCATAATATCTCCTGTAAAAAGAAGCTTTACGTATCGGGTACTATCTTTTGTACTAGTTAACTTAAGGTGTTTTTGAATTGGATTTTTTAATACTGAAAGAGGAGTAGTTATTTTATCAGAAGGAATCTGGTAAGAGTTCGTCCAGTCATGCGTACAATTTACAAGGAAATAAAAAGTAAGTAGACCACTTATCAAGAATAGATTTTTATAATAGATAGACTTGTTTCTCATTAATGAATGCTAATAGCTTTTGTGTCTTTAGTGCCTTATTGTGCCTTTTGTTTCTTTTGTGGTTAAAAAAAAGTTTGTGGCTTTGCCACCATATGACCCTAGACCTTCTATTCTTAAACCTTACTATCTAATACTAAAACCTGTTTTAAAGAAAAAAGGTGCATGGCCAAAGCAAAAGGTACTATAAAACTAGGAATCCAAATAAAGGGAAAGGCTGCAATAAAGGTATTAGCAGGTTCATTTTTAAATACTTGAAAAATAGAAGGGGTTGAAATGGTGGCGATAAATAGAATGTTAATCAATAAAAATATGCCAAAAATATTCCAAATAATCGACTCTGGCTTAAGCACTCGCCCCCTACCAAAAAACGCATACCCTGCAAAAATTGCTGTGATTCCTGCAATTATATCCATGTTAAACCCTACAAAGGTCATCTGGAACGGTATGAAATAGCCCATAAAACCTAACCATAACATCAGTTCCATTACAATTCTAAAGCTTTGCACCTCAATCAGCCATCTAGGGGGAATATGTTGTAAAATTTTGGAAAACGTTTTGGAAAATAAAGCTAGGTATATACTTAGCAATAAGGGTGGAAACAAACCAAATAGCATTATCCTAGGAGGTAAGGCCTCAAAATTATGATAAAATCCCATCAGAGATAAGCCCCCGACAATTGCTAACCAACAGACCATGCCTCGAAATACCCACTTAATGATCTGATTTTGCTTCTGCATATCCTCTTTCATAGAAAGAAAAGCAATTCTTAATCCATAGGTGGTAAAGGCAACTAAAACTATAGTTAGTACGCAAACGATTATTTGGCAAAAAATATATATAATACTACTCATTCAGGAAAGACCTATGTTTTATGATGCAAATATGGAATTAAAATCTTTAAAAGATTTAAACTCTACTGCATTGCCACTTGGGTCCATGAAAAACATAGTTGCTTGCTCGCCAACTTCTCCTTTAAAACGAACGTATGGCTTGATCACAAAGTCGATGTTATTTGCTGTTAATTTTTCTGCCAATGCTTCCCATTCGTCCCACTTAAGGATCGCTCCAAAATGCTTTACAGGTACTTTTTTACCATCAACATCATTGGTATTAACTTCTATTTCTTTATTATCTACTAAATGGGCGGTTATTTGACTACCAAAGAAATTAAAATCTATCCAGCGATCATCCGTTCTACCTACCCCGCAACCTAATAGACCTTCATAAAAATCTCTTGTTGCTTTTAAATCATATACTGGAAAAGCTAAATGAAATGGTGCTACTTGCATTTTTTATTTTTTATTTATTAATGACGAATTTCTGAAATTGATCGGATCACTTGCAGTGGTCCGATCAAGCTGCACGTTTCATCGGACTACTGTAAGTGGAATGTCGTCAACTTAAGGAACTAGATGTCTAAATACGCATAATTCAACGCAGATGTCACGGATTTTATAGGTCGCCTGTATAGACGTGTTCAGTAGGTCGAGAGCTGACATACCTGTATGGTGGCTTTCAACTGTCAACATCCTTCACGACCTACAAAAATCCATATAGCTACGAAGTAGCTCCGTATTGGAGTAGGACATAATTAGTAATAAAAAAAGTCAACGCCTAGATACACGACCTACAAA
>CAKZUM010000210.1 GCA_937921525.1 uncultured Saprospiraceae bacterium | reverse complement strand
TCCAATGTGTAAAATGACCGCAGAAAGTAACCTGAAAGGTGGTGGTTCTGCTGGAAAAGGATTGAATAGTGGCATTCTGTACATGCTATTAACGCCCTATCTATTGATAGGTGTAGTAGGTTTTGTATGGTATAAAAATAGGAAGAAAGAGGAAGAGGTAATGGAAGATGAAGGAGTTGTATAGAGAATTGGTTTATGAAAAAATTTACTAAACCTTGAAGGTTTAGTAAACTTAAAATCACTTACAGTAGTTCAATAAAACGTGCAGCTTGATCGGACCACTGCAGGTGATCCGATCAATTTTAGAAAAATGCTCTTGAACTATTTTACGCTCAAATCAATAAAAGAAGGGGATGCATTGTAGTAATGCATCCCCTTCTTGGTATTGCTAAAAACAGTTTAGGCTCGAATCTGTCTTCTAGTATCTCTACTATACTTTTCGTAGACTCGATCAATAGCCTCTGCCAATTCTCGATCCTTGTTGGTAACAATATTACCAGCATCAGGAGTAGATAAGCAAATATCTATTGTGTTCTTGAAATTTGTCCACGTAGGATGGTGCCTTTGTTTTTCCGCAATCATGGCAACTTCTGTCATAAATGCAAAAGTTTCCGTGAAATCATTGAATACAAACTGCCGTTGCAGTTGATTGTTGTTCTTTTGCCACATAGGATTAATGTTTGTTCTCTGAAAAATTTCATTTGATAATTTGATTTGGAATAGCAGAACCACTCTTGAAGCAAATTAATACAAATTGTAATATATGACTTTTCTACTTAAAAGTCCAGTCATATTTATTTAGGTTTATCAAACCTGCTTGTAGTAGCGCAATACAATTTGTCACATCTTCTTTATGCACCATTTCAATGGATTGATGAATGTGGCGAGTTGGAATAGATATAGCCCCAGTTATGGCTCCGTGTTTACCATAACGCTGTATTGCGGCAGTATCTGTCCCTCCCGCAGGTAAAATTTCGGGTTGCCATTTAATTTTTTTCTTTGTTCCCAAATTTTTTAAATACTGCACCATTCTATAATCACATACCGTAGAACCATCCATTATTTTAATAGCAGCCCCCTTTCCTAAACTGGTCACTCTTTCATGGGGGTTTGATCCCGGTACATCAAATGCAATAGTGGTATCTAAACCAAAACCAAAATCAGGATCAATCAAATGAGCAGAACTAATTGCACCACGAAGTCCTATCTCTTCTTGTACTGTAAAAACGCCGTATATATCATAAGGAACTTTCTTCTTTTGTAATGCTCGTAATACCTCAATTAAAATAAATACAGAAATTCTATTATCTAAAGACTTACTATTGAGGCATTCTCCCATCTCTATCAATGCTCGCTCACGTGTAATCGGATTTCCTACTTGCACTAATTTCTCCACATCCTTTTTCTTCATCCCTGTATCAATGAAAAAATCTTGCGTTCTAATAGCTTTTCCTCTTTCTTCTGGCTTCATAATGTGAATAGGCTTAGATCCCATTACGCCCATCACATCCTTTTTACCATGAATAATTACCCTTTGTGCCGTTAATGTTTTGGGATCAAAACCGCCTAGGGTATGGAAACGCACAAAGCCATCATCATCAATATGCGTCACTATGAAACCAATCTCGTCCATGTGGGCAGCTACCATTGCCTTTTTAGCTGTTTTTCCTTTTTTGATAGCGATCACATTGCCCATCGCATCAATACTCAATTCATCCACTAATGGTCGTACTTCTTCAATCACCAAAGCACGAATTTTTTGTTCAAATCCTGGTGCGCCTGGCACTTGACATATCTTTTTTAAAAGGGCTAGATTTTTCATTTAGTCTTATATTATGATAATACTTGATTAATTTCGTATTTTTAAAATAATTAGTTCGCAAAAATAAGACTTTTAGAACAATCAAAACCTAGCTATAAGCCACAAGGGATAGTTTAGAGGTAGCACTTGTAAAAGTAGATAAACCTGAATTTGGGATTTGTCTATACTGCAAGAAAGGAATCCAAGCAAAACGGTGACAAGTTTATCTAAAGCCAAAAAGTAGTTGACACTTTTAACTTCAAACTCAACTTCAACTTCAACTTCAACTTCAAATTATGACGTTGACCTTAAAACAGGCTGTCAACATCTCGTTTTGAGGTTGAAGTTGAGATTGAAGTTGAATTTTTTAAAAAACAACTGTCAACCATCTGGATAAACTTGTCAAAACGGTTAATGTTTATGCCAGAAAGTACTAAATGTGTGCGCTGTGCTAGGTAGGTAAAAAAAAACGGGGTACAATCGCAGAACGACGCACCCCGTATAACCCCAAAAAACCAAATGAAAACAATCTACATATAGAAAAATCTTGAAAGACTAAGCGTCTTTTTTTTACTAGTTATAGTATCTTGTACGATTACTAAATCGTTAAAAACAATCTTTCTTATTATTCATTTCCTTACCTTATTGTATAGGAATATAAGGTTCAATACTACTAAAACACAAGACCTAAAGCCTTGACAATCAGCTACAAATATGAATAATACACGATATTGAGACGCAAATTACTCTAGCAGGTCACAATTTTTTTTATCATAATCTCCCCCAAATACAATACTTATACTTTCGTTGTTACTAATTAAAAACTAATATCTTTGCGATAGGGAATTTTTCCAAAATTATTGGTAAAAAAAACTACATTGGCTAAAGTAAGAAAGATATTTATTTGTGGAGATTGTGGTGCTACTTCTCCTAAATGGATCGGTAAATGTCCAGCATGTGAAAAGTGGAATACCTACCAAGAAGACATCATCACCAAACCCACCAAACAAGAAGAAAAGAAAAAGCTATGGGCGAAAGATAAAAGTAGTGCAAAGCCTATTCCGCTTCCTGAAATAAAACCCAATACCAAACCTCGTTTAGTCACGACTGATTCGGAGTTAAATCGGGTCTTAGGTGGCGGAATTGTTCAAGGATCTATCATTTTAATAGGTGGACAACCAGGCATCGGAAAGTCTACATTACTCTTGCAAGTAGCTACCTCTATACCTGCTAAAGTGTTATATGTCTCCGGAGAAGAAAGTGAAGAGCAAATCAAAATGCGGGCAGATAGAATCGGAAAGAACCAAGACAACTGTTATATCCTAACGGAAACAAACGTTGGTAAGATATTAACGCAAGCACAGCAATCCCAACCAGATTTATTAATTGTCGATTCCATACAGACCTTGTCTTCTCCTCATATTGAGTCTGCCCCTGGTAGTATTTCCCAAGTGCGGGATTGTGCAGTAGAGCTTCAGCGATTTGCAAAAGACACAAATATTCCTGTTTTCTTAATTGGTCATATTACCAAAGAAGGTTCCTTAGCTGGGCCTAAGCTATTGGAACATATTGTGGATGCGGTACTACAATTTGAAGGAGATCAACATTATACCTATAGAATTTTACGAACCAAGAAAAATCGTTTTGGCTCTACAGATGAAATGGGTATTTACGAAATGCAGGCAACTGGCTTGCGAGAAGTATCTAATCCTTCTGAGTTACTATTATCTCAAAACGAAGAAGATTTAAGTGGAAGTGCGGTTGCTGCTACAATGGAAGGAATGCGCCCAATGCTTATTGAAACCCAAGCACTTGTCAGTACCGCTGTCTATGGTACGCCTCAACGATCTGCTACAGGCTTTGACCTTCGTAGATTGAGTATGTTATTGGCTGTATTGGAAAAACGTTGTGGTTTCCAATATGGTCAACAAGATGTGTTTCTGAATCTGGCTGGTGGGATCAAGATTGTGGACCCTGCTATCGACTTAGCTATCGTGAGTGCTTTGATTTCTTCTTTGGAAGATATAGCTATTCCTAGTACGATTTGCTTTGCAGGGGAAGTTGGCTTATCTGGTGAAATTCGTGCGGTGAGTCGGATTGATCAACGTATACAAGAGGCTGCCAAGTTAGGGTTCAAGCAAATCTATATTTCAAAGTATAATTTGAAAGGATTAACTCTAGATAAATATGATGTGGAAGTAGTTCCTATTGGAAAGATGGAAGAGTTGTATCGTAGGTTATTTGAGCCTTAGTAAAAAAATAGAACAGAGAATAGAGAAGCGAGAGCAGAGACGTATTTCGTTCCAGAACAAACAAATTTTCATTGTTTTTAAATGGAATACGTCTCTATTCTCTGTTCTCGCTTCTCTATTCTAAAAACCTGTAAGGTTTTATATTTTAATGTCTACCAATTTTCTTAGTAGATGCCATATTTACTTTCTTTGCTAATTCGTCACCCGCTTTTTGGATAACTAACACTTCTTCCTCCTCCCCTACTCTAAGCTTTACCTTGTAAATGCCTTCTGTTGCATCTTCCAAACTCACTTGTAATTCATTCAAACCTGGGTACAAAAATTGGAAGTCCGTATAAACTAACTCCCCTTGATAGCTTACCAATTCAAATTCTAATTGTCCTTCTGTTAAGGCATCAATAGAAATATCAAAAGATTTGTCAGCTAATGCAGAGCTATAAGCTACAACAGAAAACTGGTTGGGCTTCAATTTATTAACGGTAGTTACTTGAGAATAACTAGAAGTACCATCTTGGTCTACTACCTTCAAACGGTAATAACTTTTAGTCATTCCTAAGCTAGTATCTAAGTAACGGTAGGCTTTTTCATCATTGGTATCTCCTGAGGCATCAATAGATCCGATATTTTTAAAAGTAATACCATCCGTAGATTTTTCAATAATAAATAAGTCTGTATTTGTTTCGTAGGAAGTTTCCCATTGTAACAAATTCCCCATTGCCAGTTCTTTACCCTTCAATGGCGTAGAATATACCACTGCTGCATAAGTATATGCGGTGATGATTACTAGGGAGGCGAGTGTTAACATTAGTTTCCTTTTCATAAGCCTGCTTTGTAGATCGTAGATTTAGTTGATTAATACGGGGAAATGTCTAGATGGGGAAGAAGTAGCAATTTGTAGAAATATTGAGTTGTAAACCTACTTGAGTTTCCGAAAATGTGACATAGTTTTTTTAAAAAAAAAGAAATTATTTTTTTTGTTTGCAATTCAGTA
>CAKZUM010000209.1 GCA_937921525.1 uncultured Saprospiraceae bacterium | reverse complement strand
TGCCTAATATCAAAAAAACTACGCATAATTTTACACTCCTTTCCAATATAATTCCTTTCTTTGTTTGACACATTCAATTTCTTGACCACAAGTGGTGGACCAAAAGGGATAGCAAGGCTACCTTTAAAAGTTAAACTATCTAGCTCGACTACTTTTATATTCAACTAAGTGTATTTAATCGGATATGACATAGGAAGTTCCTCCATCAAAGTGGCATTAGTGGACACAGAATCTGGAGAGACAATAAGCGTTGTTCAAGCTCCTAAAACAGAGATGGATATTATTGCTAAACAACCCGGTTGGGCAGAGCAAGAACCATCCGTTTGGTGGGAGCATCTTTGTACTGCCACTAAGAAATTGTTGGCCTCCACGAATATCGATCCCGAATTAATTCGGGGTGTTGGAATAGCCTACCAGATGCACGGATTGGTAGTCGTTGACAAGAAGCAACAAGTACTGCGCCCTGCAATTATTTGGTGCGATAGCCGAGCAGTTTCCATTGGCGATCAAGCCTTTGAAGACTTAGGAGAAACTACTTGTCTAAATAATTTTCTTAACTCCCCTGGAAACTTCACCGCTTCTAAACTGAAATGGGTCAAAGAGAATGAACCAGATATTTATGCGCAGATTGATAAAATGATGCTGCCCGGTGATTATATTGGGATGAAGCTGACTGGACAAATTTGCACAACGCCTTCTGGTCTTTCAGAAGGTATTTTATGGGATTTTCAAAAAGGAAATACAGCCACTGATTTATTAAATTACTATGGTATAAAAGAAGAACTTATACCAACCGTAGTACCTACTTGTTCCAATCAAGGTACCCTTACAACTGAAGCTGCTAAAATGACTGGCCTACCTGCTGGCATCCCAATTACCTATCGTGCAGGAGATCAGCCCAATAATGCTTTATCCTTAAATGTATTAGAGCCTGGTGAAATTGCGGCTACTGGTGGCACCTCAGGAGTTGTTTATGGAGTCATTGACAAAGCCGTATATGATAAAGCTTCCAGAGTGAATAGTTTTGCTCATGTCAATTATACAGAAAATCAACAAAAAATAGGGGTCTTGTTATGTATTAACGGAGCAGGTATTCAGTATAGTTGGATGAAGCAGCAAATTGCTAATGACAATATTAGTTACCCAGACATGGAGCAGATGGCGAGTAGTGTTCCGATAGGATCAGAAGGTTTACGAATATTACCTTTTGGTAATGGAGCCGAGCGGATGTTAGGAAATGAAAACATGGGTGCTCAAATAAATAACCTACAATTTAATAGACATAAGCAAGCGCATATGTATCGTGCAGCCTTAGAGGGCATTGCTTTCTCTTTTGTCTATGGGATGGAGTTGTTGAAGGACATGGGATTTAATATAGAGGTGATGCGTGTAGGGAATGATAATTTATTTCAATCAAAAGTATTTGCTGCTACTATTGCCAATTTAGTTGGTTGTAAAATTACGGTAGTAGAAACGACAGGAGCTTCGGGTGCGGCTAAAGCAGCTGGTTTAGAAACAGGTTTTTATAAAACACTAAAAGAAGCTATTGGACATAATGGAGAAGTGATGACCTATCATCCTGAAAAAAATGAGGCATATGAAAAAGCGTATCAAATTTGGAAATCTGATTTGAAATATTTGATGGATAAAGAAAAAAATGATAAATCTATATAGTTGAATAACGTTTACTAAACTTTCAGAATTTAGTAAACATGTCTAAAACAAACGAAAAGTAAACAAACATGGCAAGAAAATCAAAAATCTCCGTTGTAACAGGAAGAAAAGAGTACTTCAAAAATATTGGTAAAATAAAATACGAAGGTAGAGACTCAGACAATCCATTAGCATTCAAATGGTATAAAGAAAACCAAAAAGTAGGCGGCAAAACAATGAAAGATCATCTGCGTTTTGCAGTAGCCTATTGGCACACCTTCTGCGGAGATGGGAGCGATCCTTTTGGCGCACCTACCAAAATATTTCCTTGGTCAAAATCTAGTGATCCAATTAGAAATGCTAAGGATAAAATGGATGCAGCATTTGAGTTTATTACGAAAATGGGTATTCCCTATTACTGCTTCCATGATGTGGACTTAGTAGATGAGGGCGACACCTTATTAGAATCTACTAAGCGATTAGAAAAGATCACGGCTTATGCTGCTAAAAAGCAAGAACAGTCTGGCGTAAAACTATTATGGGGTACTGCCAACTTGTTTTCCAATCCTCGCTATATGAATGGTGCTGCTACGAATCCAGATTTCGATGTAGTGGCTTATGCAGGAGCGACCGTGAAAAATGCGATTGATGCAACGATAAAATTAGGAGGAGAAAATTATGTATTCTGGGGTGGACGAGAAGGCTATATGTCTTTATTGAATACCAATATGAAAAAGGAATTGGATCACATGGCGCAGTTCCTTCACATGGCTAAAGACTATGCTCGTAAAAACGGATTCAAAGGAACTTTCTTCATTGAACCAAAGCCAGCAGAACCTTCCAAGCACCAATACGATTATGATGCAGCAACGGTAGTCGGATTTTTAAGACAATATGATTTACTGGACGATTTCAAACTGAATATAGAGGTAAACCATGCTACTTTAGCACAACATACTTTTCAGCACGAGCTACAAGTCTCCGCAGATGCAGGCGTATTAGGTAGCATAGATGCGAATAGAGGAGATTATCAAAATGGCTGGGACACTGATCAATTTCCTAATAATATTACCGAATTGACACAGGCAATGTTGGTGATATTAGAGGCGGGCGGTTTGCAAGGTGGAGGCGTTAATTTTGATGCAAAGACTAGACGAAATTCTACTGACTTAGAGGATATTTTCTATGCGCATATTGGAGGCATGGACATCTTCGCTAGAGCTTTATTAATAGCCAATGATATACTAGAAAAATCAACTTATAAGCAATTACGAGAAGATAGATATAAATCTTTTAATAGTGCTAATGGTAAAGCTTTTGAGGCAGGAAAATTAAGTTTGGAAGATTTATCAGAAATTGCTTTAAATAAAAAGTCTCCTAAAGTTAGAAGTGGACAACAAGAATTATTTGAAAATATCATTAATCAGTATATTTGATTATAGGGTGCTTTTAGTGGTAGTTACGTTTACTAAACCTCAGAGGTTTAGTAAACGTGTACGCTAGGGCAAAAAATAATTCGAGATAAAAAGCATACAATCATAATGAAAAATAAAACAGTCAACTGGGGAATAATAGGTCTAGGAAATATAGCCAATCATTTTGCCAACGATCTGGCCTTAATACCCAATGCCCACCTAAGAGCTGTAGCGTCAAGAACCAAAAAGAAGGCTAAAGAATTTGCAGAAAAGCATAAAGCAGAAAAAGCCTATGGTAGTTATAAAAAATTATTGAAGGATAAAACGATTGATATTATCTACATAGCCACCCCACATGATTCTCATGCGGAATTATCTATAGCTGCCATGAAAGCAGGAAAAGCAGTCCTTTGTGAAAAGCCACTTGCCGTTAATAAGAAGCAGGTTAAAAAAATGATTAAGACCGCTAAGAAACAGAAAGTGTTTATGATGGAAGCTTTTTGGTCTAAATTTAATCCTTCCGTAAAGCAGTCTATAGAATTAGCTAAAAATGGTAGAATAGGAGAAGTGAATTATGTCAATGCTGATTTTTGTTTTTACAAAGATGCACCCCCAGAGAGTCGAATGTTTAATCTAGATTTGGCAGGTGGCTCTTTATTAGATGTAGGCGTATATCCAATCTTTTTAGCCTATTCTATTTTTGGTAAACCAAAAGAAATTCTGGCTACGGCCCGCTTTCATGACACAGGGGCAGATATTCAAACGGCAGCCATTTTAAAATATAAAAAAGGAATTGCTAATATATTTTGTGGTTTTGTTTCAGAGTCGGACACGGTTGCGAAAATCTATGGAACTAAAGGCTGTATTTATATAGATTCTCGATGGCATGAAACCCAAAGCTTTCGAATTATTGATGGTACAGGAAGTAATAAAATGCAGGAAATAAAAGTAAACCCTACCAGAGGTAAAGGCTTCACTTATGAAATAGAGGAGTGTATGCAATGCCTCCATAATGGGCAATTAGAAAGCGATCAATGGTCGCATAAAAATAGCTTAGAATTGATAACTATTGTGGATGAAATAAGGGCGCAGTGTGGATTGAAATATCCATTTGAATAGAGCTGACGATATTTCCCTGTAAGTGATTAGATCAACTATAGATCGTCAGTTAAAAAAGAGGTAACTATTAAAAAAGTCCAAACCTTATCGTCGGATGGCTAACGCCGTCCGATGATAAGGTTTTCGTCGCCATCGGACGGCGTTAGCCATCCGACGGCAGCTTTATAAAAAAAATATAGTATGAAAAATATTTTACTGGCTTTGGCAACAATATTTTGTTGTAGTTTAGGTCTAACCGCACAAGAAAAAGATAAGAAATGGGATGTCAATAATCCATCAGGAGAAGGATGGAATTGGAAAGACGTAAACTTCACTACAGATGAAGGTACTTGGATGAATCTGGATATAAGCCCAGATGGAAAATCCATTGTATTTGATATGTTGGGAGACATTTATATGATGCCTATAAGTGGTGGTAAAGCTAAAGCTATCCGCACGGGTATTGCATGGGAAGTACAACCTCGATTTAGCCCAGATGGAAAACGATTATTGTTTACGAGTGATGCGGGAGGCGGAGACAATATATGGGTGATGGATAAAGACGGGGAAAATGCTCGACAAATCACCAAAGAAGATTTCCGTTTATTGAACAATGCCAGTTGGACGCCTGATGGAGATTATATCGTTGCTCGAAAGCATTTTACTTCAGGGCGTTCCCTTGGGGCAGGAGAGATGTGGATGTATCATATTGCAGGTGGAAGTGGTACACAATTGACAAAAAGAAAGAACGATCAGCAAGATGCCAATGAACCTGTTGTCTCTCCTGATGGGCGGTACATTTATTATAGTGAAGACATGTACCCTGGTGGATATTTTCAATATAATAAAGATCCCAATAGCCAGATTTATGTAATCAAACGATATGACCGAGAAACAGGGGAGACTAAGACCGTTGTACGTGGACCAGGTGGCGCGGCCCGCCCTCAAATTTCTAATGATGGAAAAAAATTGGCTTATATAAAAAGGATTCGTACCAAAACTGTGTTAATGGTTCACCACTTAGAAACAGGCGAAGAATATGCTCTGTTCGATCAACTGAGTAAAGACCAGCAAGAAGCTTGGGCAATCTTCGGCGTATACCCCGGTTTTGATTGGATGCCAGATGATAAACATATAGTGATTCAAGGTTTGGGTAAAATATGGAAAGTAGCGGCTACCGCTACTAGAGGGAAAGCAGCAGCATCTTCACAAATTCCATTTACCGTTGATATAAAAACGAAAGTAGCAGAAACGGTAAGATTTAAAAATGATGCTTATACGGATGAATTCACAGCAAAAGTAATTCGGCACGCAATCACTGCTCCAGATGAATCAGCGGTAGTTTTTAATGCCATTGGACATCTATATAAAAAAAGCCTTCCTAATGGAAAAGCCAAACGCTTAACCAATGCCAAAGAATTAGAATTCGAACCTGCCTATGCGCCGAATGGTCGTACACTAGCTTACGTAACGTGGGAGGATGAAGCGATGGGACAACTCAAAACATTGACTATTGGCAGTAAGGGAAGCAATACGCTTAGTGTAGAAAAAGGCATTTATAGAACACCTGCTTTTTCTCCTGATGGCAAATGGATTGTCTATCGAAAAGACGGCGGAAATAGCCATCAAGGCTTTACCCACAGTAAAGAACCGGGTATTTATTTAGTGCCTGCAGATGGAAGTGCGGACCCAAAATTAGTCGTTCCACAAGGTGGCTTCCCACAGTTTAGTAGCGATGGAAAAAGAATTTTTTATCAGAAAGGAGGCTATGTTTTTGGTAGCTTAACGAAGTCGGTAGAATCTGTGAATCTGGATGGAAAAGATAAGCGAGAACATTTTGATGGCAAGTATGCCCAACGCTATCATATTAGCCCTGATAATAAGTGGGTGGCATGGTCTGAATTATTTAAAGTTTACATAGCGCCCTTCCCAAAAATTGGAAAGAAGATCGGCTTGACTTCAAAGACGAAAGCCGTACCCGTAGCACAAGTAGCCAAAGATGCAGGGATCAATATCCACTGGTCAAAGGATAGTGATAAATTATTCTGGACCTTAGGAGAGGAATATTTTAGTGATAATTTGACGGAGCGATTTAAGTTTTTAGAAGGTGCGGTGGACAGCTTACCGCCTATGGATTCTATTGGTTTAAAAATCAATCTAACCGTAGAAAGCGATCGACCAGAAGGTTTATTGGCTTTGACTAACGCCCGTATTATTACAATGGAAGGAAATGAAGTAATCGAGAACGGAACGGTCTTAATAGAAGATAATATTATCAAAGCAATCGGAGCAGATATAGAAATTCCGGGAAAAGCAACGACGATAGATTGTACGGACAAAACGATTATGCCCGGCATCATGGATGTGCATGCGCATAGTGGTAATTTCCGTTACGGACTAAGTCCAGAAAAGCAATGGGAGTATTATGCTAACTTAGCTTATGGCGTAACGACTTCGCACGATCCATCTGTAAATACAGAAATGGCTTTTGCCCAAAGTGAATTAATCAAATCTGGTGAAATAGTAGGCCCAAGATTATTTAGTACGGGTACTATATTATATGGTGCTGAAGGAGATTTTAAGGCAGTCATTAATAGCTTAGAGGATGCAAAATCTGCTTTGCGCAGAACAAAAGCCTACGGCGCATTTTCTGTGAAAAGTTATAACCAACCACGTCGAAACCAACGACAACAAGTGATGCAAGCAGCTAGAGAGTTAGGCATTTTAGTAGTGCCAGAGGGCGGTTCTTTTTTCATGCACAACATGAGTATGGTGATGGATGGACATACTGGGGTAGAGCATAATATTCCAGTTGCACCGCTTTATAATGATGTTATTAAATTTTGGGCATCAACCAAATCTCATAATACACCGACCTTGGTAGTCAACTATGCGGGCATGAGTGGAGAGTATTATTGGTATCAGCATACGAACGTTTGGGAAAAGGAAAGACTCTTAAGTTTTACTCCTAGAAGTGTAGTCGATAGTCGAGCAAGACATCGGACGATGGTACCTGAAGAAGAATATGAGAATGGACATATCTTAACTTCTAAGAGTTTGAAAAAATTAACAGATGCTGGTGTCAAAATCAATTTAGGGGCACATGGTCAGCTACAAGGGCTTGGCGCACATTGGGAATTATGGATGCTCCAACAAGGCGGTATGACCAACATGGAAGCTTTAAAATGTGCCACTATTAATGGAGCCACCTATCTCGGCATGGATCATCAACTAGGGTCTATCAAAGAAGGTAAATTAGCTGACCTAATTGTCTTGGATGCGAACCCTTTAGAGAATAT
>CAKZUM010000208.1 GCA_937921525.1 uncultured Saprospiraceae bacterium | reverse complement strand
CTTGACCATAAGAATTACTTCTTACACCATCTCCGTATACCGCTAATATTTCAGGCTTTGTAATCAAATCAATATTGCCAGAACCAAAGTCTGGACCAGCATTCATAAATCCAGTCGTTGTTGTATTTAAAGTTCTATTGTATTGAAAGGCAGTAGATTGAATCACTTCATCGAGTGTCGATTTTAAGTGCTTATTATCTGCTCTAGTAATCACCAAACTACCAGGAGGGAAAGTACTACTAGCGGTAGTAAAAGATTTTTGAGCGTATCGAACCTTAACCTTATTTTGAAGTAAGGCAGAAAGGAATGCAGCGTCTTCTAAGCTATTCCACTTAAAGATATAACTATAAGGTCGCTCCTCAATAACCTGTGGCATCATAGGGTTCGCAAAGTCATAAGTAGCGTTAGGTTTTATTCTTGATTTGGAAGCATACGCTTTTAGTCCTCTAGCATAAGGCAATGCCCATGCCGTAATATCATAGGTAACAGAATCCTGTAAACTAGGAGAAGGTTCAAATAATACTTGTGTCAATACGGACATCGGTTGGTGCGCACTAATAATTAAATCGTTGTCTTTTAATTGCACACTTTCCTCTTTTCCTGTCCGATAATTAAATGCTTTTATTTGTCTGCCTCCTGTACTTCGACCGTACTCAATTCCGTGCATTTTTAAAAAATCAGCGAGCGATTTTATTTTATCTATTCCATTGTCTCCACTAATAATAAAACTGGTATACTCTCCTTTAGGAGAGGATTTAGCGTCTTGAAAAAAGCTGGTAAAATTTTCAATAAGTTGTTCTTTATTTTTAGAACTTACTTCGATAGTAGATAAACCTGTTGTCGTATGATGATTGATTCGATCAATCAGTTTCAAGGTATCTCCATTTTCTAATTGTATCCCTTTTCCTGCTCGACCATGCCCCGCTTGCTCATAAGTCATTCCGATAGAACCACTAAAAATAGGATAGGTATCGCCATAACTTGGGTATAATAAATCGAAGACTTCTTTAGTAAAATATAACCATCCTTCTTTATCAAAATAAGAAGCATTATTCTTTCCAACAGTCGTTTGGAAATCTCTCTGCCATTTGCTAATATAAGCATGATAGGGTTTCGCCGCAGGAGCAAAATAATAAGGACTCTCGTACCCTTGCTCATGAAAATCTACATGTACATGAGGCAACCATTTTCTGTATTGCACAATACGCTGCTGACTCTCTACCTGTGTACACCAAGCCCAATCTCTATTCAAATCAAATAAGTAATGATTCACCCGACCTCCAGGCCAAGGTTCTTGATGCTCTCTTGCAATAGGGTCAGCATTAAGAATTGTATTAGAAGCCTGACGCACCCAATTCGCATATCGATTATATCCATCAGGATTAACCGCAGGGTCCATAATAATAACGGTATTGTCTAACCATTCTTTTACCGATGGATTATCAGAGATCAATAATTCGTGCATCGTTTTAACAGCTGCATTTTGACTGCTTGCTTCGTTACCATGCACGCCATAACTTAGCCATACAATTGCCTTTTCTCCTATAGCAGGTACCTCACCCGTATAGAGTCCTGTTCGTTTTAAATTACTCAATCGAATGGCTTCTAAATTCTTAATATTATCTTCAGAAGATATAAACGCTAAGACTAGTGGACGCATTTCATTTGTTCGACCATATTCTATCAATTGCACATTAGGACTAACCTCAGCGGTCGCTTCAAAGTAGTCTACAATTCTATGGTGTGGATAAAAATGGGAACCCATTGGCTCCATAAAAAAATCATCTGGTGTGATGATTTTTGAATTTTGTCCAAATAATATACTACTGACTAATAAGCAGCAAACTAAAGTATATACAATTCTCATTGGATGATTTCTGTTGAAGTTGTTTAAGAATCTCTATTATTGAACAACTTCATTAAATAACTAAAGGCAAATGAAAAGTCAAAATTATAAAAATAGTGTCTATATTTTTGAAGGAAGAGCCTTCTTGATAGTAAACACAAGGCACAGCCTTGCGCTAGCGAAACGTTGACAGGCTGGCGCAAGGCTGTGCCTTGTGTCTCCTATCAGTAAAGGTTTTGCCTTTATACTTCTTTTATTAACGCCTTACATATTACAAAAACGACTTTTCGTTCACCCTGTTGATAGCCTGATGACGGATATGGGCTTCGCCTTTATAAATTATACTCGTCTTGTATCTTCAGTTTATTCTTATTTACTTTCAAATCGTTGTAACAAAACCGCCAAAATAATAATGACCCCTTTAATTACTTGCTGAGGATAGGAGGGAACATTTAGAAGGTTTAAAATATTTCCAATCAAGCCTAAAATCAGTACACCCATTAAAGTATTGATTGCAGATCCTTTACCTCCATTTAAACTTGCCCCTCCAATGACTACTGCTGCTATTGCATCTAGTTCTAACCCTATGCCCATATTGGGAGAACCTAAATTTGTTCTAGATGCTCCAACGATTGCTGCAACTCCGACCAATGCTCCAGAGATGGCATACACTAAAAATTTGTATCGATTAACTTTTACGCCAGATAGTCTCGCTGCTTTTTCATTGCTGCCAATAGCTATCAATAATCTGCCAAATACATTATAACTTAATAGGACTTGGGCTATAATCGCCACTAATAAAAAAAGATAGGCAATATTAGGTATCCCTAAGAAAGAACCATTTCCAAAGTCAGTCATTAATGCGCCGCCCTCTGTTTCAAATACAACAGGTGCACCTTTAGAATACATAAAACCTAAGCCGCGTGCAATAGTCATGATAGCTAGGGTGGCAATAAAAGGAGCTACCTTTTGTGCTGTAACTAAATATCCCGATATACTTCCAATAATAAAACCAATTAAAATAGTGAGTAATATAGCGGCAGGTAAGATTAAGTTATTGACAAAAATGGCAAATAAAACTGCCAGTAAAGCCAATAAAGAACCAACGGATAAATCAATCCCTCCAGTCAATATAACTAACAACATCCCTATACTGATAATACCTATTCCCGATACTTGCTTCAATAAATTAGACAAGTTAATGGAAGTAAAAAAGACATCAGAAATACATGCAGAAAGAATTACCAATGCGACGAAAATAAAAATGGTGTTGTACTTAATTAGGAAGGAGAACAAACCCCCGTTATTGCTATTTGATTGCGTACTTAAATTCATTTGTTTTGTTTTGAAGATAATGTTAGTCTCTTTGTCCCGCAACTTCCTGTTGCTGAACAAATTTATCCCGCAGGGGAAGTTGCGAGATAGAGAATAGCCTAAAATTCACCTATAGCCAATCTTAAAATATTTTCCTCTGAAAAATTTTCTTTCGTTAAGATACCCTGTAGCTGTCCTTCTTTTAATACCATAATTCTATCGGAAATACCCATGATTTCCGGCATATCTGAGGAGATAACAATTACCCCAATTCCATTACTACTTAGCTGATTTATGAGTTCATAAATTTCTACTTTAGCACCTACATCAACCCCTCTTGTTGGTTCATCTATGATAATGATTTCGCCATCTCTGCCTAACCATTTTGCCAAAGCAACTTTTTGTTGATTCCCACCACTTAAATCTCTGACAAGCATATCTTGATTGTTAGCTTTTATATTTAATTTAATAATGAGTTCATTAACTGTTTCCTGTTCTTTTTTAAGAGATATAAAACCTAGCTTATTAGAGATTGCTTTTAAATTAGGTAGGCTTATATTTTCTTTAACCGATAGGTTTAGAAAGACTCCTTCTTCTTTTCGATCTTCTGATACAAAGCCAATTCCTTGATTGACCGCAACTGCTGGAGAGGAGGTAGTTATTTCTTTTCCATTTAAGAGGGTAGTGCCAGACTTTTTTCTATTCGCTCCGAAAAGCAATTTAGCCGTTTCTGTTCGGCCACTACCTCCTAATCCTGCTATGCCTAGGACTTCCCCTGCTTTAATGGAGAAGGAAATGTCTTTAACAATAGTATCGGCGGCGGAAAGATTATTTACTTCTAGTAGGGGAGTAGAGCTAGGCATCGTTTCCCTTTTCGGATACAGTTCTTTTAGTTCTCTGCCAATCATCAATTGAATTACTCCATCAATGTCAATATCTTTTACGGGCATACTACCATTCACTTCCCCATCTTTCAATATTGTAATAGAATCAGCGATTTTAAAAATTTCTTCTAAATGATGAGAAATGTATATAATTGAGATGCCTTGTTCTTTTAAGCGATTAAGGTTATCAAATAGTTTTTGGGTGTCTTTAGGATCGAAAACAGTAGTCGGTTCATCCAGAATTAATACCTTCGTATCTTGGGATAAAGCCTTGGCGATTTCTACTACTTGTTTTTGTACAGGACTAAGGTCTTTTACTTTTTGAGTGGTTGGGATGTCAAAGCCTAAGGATTGAATTAGGTTTTGTGCATCGTGATTAATTTGATCCCAATTGATCCAAAATTTATGAGCACTCAGTTGGTGTAAATAAATATTCTCCGCAACCGACAATTCATTAACTAAAGATAATTCTTGATAGACGATACTTATTCCTAATTGCTGACTATCGTGAGGATTTTTAGGAGCGATGGCTTGTTGGTCTAATAGTATGCTTCCACTGTCTTTGGGATGCACCCCACAAAGAATTTTCATTAGGGTAGATTTTCCTGCCCCGTTTTCTCCTAATACTGCATGAATTTCTCCAGGTTTTACTTTTAAGTGTACGCCTTTTAATACAGGTACTATTCCAAAACTTTTAGAGATGTTGTGCATCTCTACTCGATAGTTGTTGGTGGTTGTATTCATAAAGTAGACATTTCTTGATCTTGACTATAAAATGCAATTTTATCTAAACCACAAAGGTAGTTGACAATTTTACCACATAGGTACATAGGTCACATAGTATGATGTATGCTATGTGACCTATGTACCTATGTGGTAAAAAACAAACTTAGCTTTGTCAATTTAAATTTGTGGTAAAAATTTCAAAAATCACTATGTTTTTAGGAGTAAAATTTAACCTTAAAAAATAGCATCAGGATTATATAATTCGGCAGCGTTCTCCTTAGTAATAAGTAATTCTGGTGTATACGATACTTTGGAAAAATCTCGCTTTCCATTTAAGTATTGGATACCAAATTCGACAGCAGTACGACCAATTAAGGAGGGACTATTCATTGCCGTTGCACCATAAAAGTCGCTATCCATAATATGCTTAATCGCCTCCTTTTGCCCATCGGCAGCTGCTACTATCAAAATATCGTCCGTTTTACCAGCTTGCTTAATGGCTTTTATTGCCCCTAAGACACAGACATCTGATTCCGTTATTACAACATTTATATCAGGGTGAGTGACCAATATATCTTCCATGGCTTTTAGTCCCCCATCATAAGTCCAATTAGTATAAGCCTGTGTTTTTACATTCAGATCAATATAGCCTAACTTTCTCAGTTGCGTTTCCGTGATACCCTGGAGTAAACCTTGCTTACGAGTCAAGCCCACAGGATTACCAGCGGAGCCACTGAGCAATGCAATTTCCATTTTAGTATTGCCCATTTTATTGACCAACCATTCTCCTGCTAATGCTCCATTTTTTAAATTATTGGATTGGACGACTGTTACATATTCTGCGGAAGGGTCTATGGCACTATCTAAAATAAAAGTTGGGATGCCAGCCGCTTTAGCGACTTTCGTCACACTAACTAAAGCGTTCGGATCTAAGGGATTTAATAATAGGACATCAATACCTGTACTGATTAAATTTTCAACAGCAGTTATTTGTTTGACAATATCATCCTGACCATCTGCAGCGAAAAAACTCATGCCATATAATTCTGTCGTCTTTTCTACACTCGATTGTAAAGCTTTATAATAAGGTGCATTTAGGGAAGGGGTACAATAGCCAATTTTAATATTGGATAAATCAATTTTACTCTCTATTAATTGATAACTATTACTTG
>CAKZUM010000207.1 GCA_937921525.1 uncultured Saprospiraceae bacterium | reverse complement strand
TCTGGATTCCTTTTCTTTAAATCCAGATACCATCCAATTTTTTTTGCAATCGGTACTTTGTGGGCTTCTACAAATTCAATCAACGTACCATCAGGATCTTCTATGTAGGTAAAATGACCTGCTGCTTCGCCCATATCAAATCCATCCTTACTTTCAGCAGCCTTACTGCTATCTACAGTGAAAGGATAACCTTTCGATTCGCATAAGGCTTCCATTGCTTTCATTCCTTGTATATCAAAACACAGGTGAATAAAACCAATATCTCCCCATAAGCGATCCGCAAATATTTTATTGGGTGTTCTGTCTAATGTTTGCAATAATTCAATCTCACTCGTTCCAAACATTTGACTAAAAGGCCCCTTTCTAGCTTGGCTATGCGTTAAGAGTACCCTTCTGAATTTTCCATTTCCCCCCGGTAAATCTTTTAAATCATCAAAGGTCCCAGATTCATCATAGACCACCGTATCATATCCTAATATATCTTTGTAAAAGGCTTTGGATTTTTCTATATCCGTGACGCCAAGTATGCCTCCGTAAATACCGCCCGTGCTAGGTGTACCAGCGATATACCAATCCTCGCTAGGGACTATTTCAAAGATATTATTATAGGGATCTTTTACGAAACAATGCTCCTTGCCATTAGGCATTTTACTGACCTCCCCTAATACTGCTAATCCCTCTTTTTTTAAGTGTTGGTAGGTTGCTTGGACATCTTTACTTTTGATTTTTGCTACAAAGATTCCTAAATCTCCTGCTTGTATTTCAAACTTAGGATATTCTGGTTTTCTACTCGTATATTGCCAGATTTCCATCCCGCCCCCACCTTGCATACTCAAAGCTAATACGGCATGTCGATCTCTTGGCTCGCCTCCCGTATAAGGTAGCATCAAAGCGGCTGTTGCCGCTTCATCAAAAACAGGCACGTCCACTTTAAATGCTTTTCGATACCAAGCGAATGCTTCATAGACACTTGGATTTCCTACGCCCATTTGTTGGATACCTGCTATTATTGGTTTCTTCATAGTTCTTCTTTTTTCTTCTTTGACGAATGCAGATCGTCGAAGTTTGTAACTTCGATGCTATAGGAGAATCATACCGCATCGAGGTTACAAACCTCGACGATCCTAGATTGACGAACAAATTTACTCCTCTACCGCTAAAATCAAAAAAGAAAAGGATGATTGTTGTACAACAATCATCCTTTTCTTTTAAAATATAAAATATATTTAAAATTACTTCTTTTTCTTTCGCTTCGGCTTAACTACCTCTTTCACCCACTCGGAAGTAACAGACTTTGGTCGCTCTAATGGCATACCCATTGCTCTAGACCAACAAGAAGCAGCTAACACGCCTAATGCCCTAGACACCCCAAATAGTACCGTATAGAATGGATATTCCTTCATACCATAGTGAACAAGAATGGCACCTGAGTGCGCATCTACATTCGGCCAAGGATTTTTCACCTTACCCAAGCCCTGTAAAATTTCTGGTACTACATCAAATATTTTCCAAACTACCTGAACGATTTCTGCATCTTTTAGGTGCTCTTCTGCAAAGACCCTTTGTGCCGTAAACCTTGGATCTGGCTGACGTAAAACAGCATGACCATATCCAGGAATTACTTTACCTGCCTTCAATGTTTTCTTAACATAAGAGGCAATTTGTGCTTTCGTTGGATTCTTTTTACCTATTGATTTAAGCATTTCAAAAATCCACTTAATTACTTCTTGATTCGCCAAGCCATGCAATGGCCCCGCTAAAGAATTCATACCACCAGCATAAGACAAATAAGAACTACTCAAGGTAGAACCTATTAAGTGTGCCGTATGTGCAGAGGCATTTCCTCCCTCGTGGTCTGCATGTATCGTTAAATATAAACGCATCAAACTCTTGAAATCATCCCCGTCATTAATGCCCAACATATGTGCAAAATTAGCGGCCCAGTCTAAGCTTTTATCCGCTGCTATATGTACATCATCATGAAATACTCTTCGGTAAATATAAGCGGCTACTACTGGCAATCTTGCGATCAAATTCATCGCATCCTCATATGTAGGATCCCAGTAGTCTTTTTTATTCATCCCCTTTGCATAGCCTTTAGAGAATAAACTCGTAGACTCCATTGATGCTATCGCTACAGAAAACTGCACCATTGGGTGCGTGTTCTTGGGCAGTGCGTTTATTACATTATAGGTGTGCGCTGGTAATTTGGCTCTCTTTTGCCATTCTTTAGATAGCCACTTTACTTCTTTTTCCGTAGGTACCTCTCCAACTAGCATCAACCAAAACAGACCTTCTGGAAGTGGTTCATTACATCCTGCTGCTTTCGGTAGAATCTCTCTTAATTGAGGAATGGAATATCCTCTAAAACGAATACCTTCATTCGCATCTAATTCTGAAGTTTCCCAAAGCATCATCTTTACACCTCTCGCTCCGCCTAATACTTGGCTCAATTTCACCTCTCCGACTACCGTACCTCCTTTAGATTTTGATATTGCTCTCAACTCATCTCGAAGTGCAGCAGATTTTTTGTGAAACTTTTGTTTTAATGCATCCATTAACTATGTCTATTTTAATACTAGTAAATAAGGCATCTTGGGTGAAATCCAATAAGCACCTTAATATCTTTGTGGGTTAAAAAATTATTATTGGGTAGAATTTTCGCCCATTGCAAATCTATCAGTAAAACTTAGTTATATAATAATATACGAACCAAGTAGATAAAATGCTGTTTGAAAAGTCACAAAAATACCATATTGGAAACTAAGATGAAATTTTATTGCGTACAAAATCTTGTTACTAATTGTAAAAATTGTAGCTTTTCTTAAATCCATACTTAATATGCCGCTAACATATAGTTTTTTTATTGCTATTTCTTGGAAAACCCCTTAATACCTCCTACATTTAGTATTGACAAAACATAACTGCTGCAAGTGTGTTTTTCAAATGATTCTTTTTTCGTAACTATTCCGTATTGGCTAAAGCCAATGTCCGTTTTTGAACGCAGAGAGGCAGAGTTTTGATTTTTTCTACAAAAAAATCTCTGCACCTCTGTGTCTCTGCGTTCAATTTTTTCATTGGTGATAGCCAATACTGAACAGTTACCTTTTTTCTATAGATTTTCCAACTCATTGAAAAAAGAAATCATTTGAAAAATGGACAAGATTATCCAGACAGTTGATATTA
>CAKZUM010000206.1 GCA_937921525.1 uncultured Saprospiraceae bacterium | reverse complement strand
ATCCAAATCAGTTGTCTGAACAGCCCATCCAATGAGGCTTAATTGTAGTTGATCTTTAATAACACTAAAAGGACTTTCAGCTAATTGGTGCATTGGCTGTGGGGCAATCACTTCCAGATAACTTCTGTCGAGCGAGAGTAGTGCGTTGTGCGTACCCCAATTAGGATGTTCTCCACTGAACTCAGGTCTTACACCACTTAAGTTTTCAAAATCGGTACAGCCTTTTTCTAAATTATTAATACCTAAAATTAAGTGATCTATTTCGCTAGATATCATTTGTTTGAATTGTATTTAGGAAGACGCAAAACAGAGACATTCATTATAAGATTGGTTTCCAATCCATTTCTTTAGCCATTGATTGGTAGATGGCATGACCTTGTTCATAAAAATCTTTAATGGCTCTAGCTTTGAAACGAACATTTAATTTATAAAGAATCAAATAGAAATTAATACCTTCCATGTACCAACCTGTACTGACACTAAAGAATTGTAGTAGATGTGGATTCATCATAAAACGAATGTAATCTTCATCATCCCCTGTTAGTACGTAATTTCCTGAAAATCTTGGATTCCCCTCAAAATCAATATCTTCACTGCCAATCAAATAATTAGTTATTTTATGGAAAACAGATTCTGGTTCCATATTGAATTCTGGTAAGGCTAATTTTTTCGATTGCACAAAAAAGACCGATTGCTTATAAGTTCTTCTAACATTACCATACCCTGTATCAAATTGATAGTCAAAGATTTGTAATTTGGATTCAAAAGCGTCATCCCTTTTTTCTAGAAGATTGGAGATCTGTTTATTTCTGCCCATCTGGAACAGATTAAACTCACTCAAAAATGGCTTTGAACTATAATTTTCAACTGTGCTGTATTGCATACCTAGTTGATGTGCTACGGCTCGAAACTGACCTTCTCTACTGCTATCTTTTCGCTCAATAGGAAGATTCCGATTAGAGGCTTTTTGACGCTCCCTTTTGTAGAAGGAATATTTTGGCTTCATATTGATGATTCAATTATTTCTGATTCAGAAGACTTGGGAAGTTTTTAAAACTTACCAAGTCTAGGTCTAATAAGTATAAAGTCTAAATTCTATCTAAATCTAATAACTTTTCCCGTAAACTATACAATTCAGTTATATTTTTTTTATCAATTCCTCGAACTTTTCTAGCTTCGTTCCACAACAAAAAAGCATCTCTCCATAATAAACTGAAATGACCAAATAGAGGCAATAACAACACAGTAATAAAAACATATTTCCCTCCCCAGATACCTGCCACTATCAATAAAAATAAAAAATAAAATAAATAGGCAGCCATCTCAAATGCTACTCTTAAGGAGGAATCAAATTCTAGTGTATTGGCAGCCTTTTGTGCATAGTGCTTGCCTATTTTTATTGGTAAGAAATTAGCAACAATCCCAAATATAAATGCAGGCAATCCAATCAAAAGTGCTAGAGTAGACCAGATATTACAATAAGCTTTCTGCGCTAGACCTTGATCGCTTATTTTAAATTTATTAAGCTTTTCTTTATAAAGATTAGCGTCTTTTTGTAATTGCTCTTTTATGGGAGTTGATAAGCTATTGAATTTTTCTGTAAACTGAATAAATTCTGGTAGTCGAGAGGGTTTATAACTAAAGAGGGGCAATGATTTTTCCTTGACATTATTTTCCAACATCTCTAATAACTGATGCCCAAGTGCATCATCTTCTTCCTTCTCTATATGGATAATACTTTTTCGCATTTCTTTTGAAATACGATCCGTCATTTTTTTGATAGCTTTACGGGGATTCTCCGCGTGGTCATCTAGAAAATCTGTAATGGGTATTGGTGTCCCAAAATGAGCATAAATACAACTTCTAAATTTATTTGGGTCCGTATAATTAAAGCCAATAGGAACAATGGCAATATCTTTTCGCTGATGCTTTTCATAGGCACCAAAAGCCATTCTAGCGGTCCCTTTTTGGATAGGCCGCATCCTTCTCTCGACTTTGGAAACTCCTTCTGCTAATATGACAAGATTTTCTCCTTTCCCCAATAAATCATAGCAATAGTCCATGATGTCTTGGTTTTTCTTAATATCAGCATAACCATCCCTGAAACGATAAATAGGAATACATTTTATTTTCCATAAAAAATATTCTACCCATTTCCCTTTTTTAAACATATCTCCTCGAAGCAGACAATTTTTACCCTGTGTACTGTGTCCACATAATATACTTGGTTCTGTGAATGCAGTTGGATGATTCCCTGCTAGAATAAAGGGCTGATCCCACGGTAGTTTATCGAGTCCTGTGAAATATGTTTTTTTAAAGAAAACTAGACTATACCAGCCCATTAGCTTTCTTGCAATATGATACAACATTTGTTTGTAGTGACTTTTTTGATGGAAGTTTTTAACTTCCTTCCCTTCTGTTTAATCTAGTAAGAATTTCTTTCCTTTCCTTCAATAATTGGTCTATGGTGATTGGATCTATTTGGGCTATTGTCGCTTGTTGCTGTCCCTCTTTTTTGAACTCCCAATAATATAAAGCGAACAACCCCAGTAACGGAATAGCCAACAAACCCATATAAAAATAGGGAGAACCAATTAAGAGCGCCGTCATAAATAGCAACAACCCCAAAATCAAATAAGCAGCTAGTGCAAAAGAGGCTTTTATAGACGCATAAAAAACAACTTCTTTCACTTTATTTTCTGCCCACCAATGACCAAAATACAAAGGGGGCAAGTTAACGAAATACCCTAACAAAAAAGGAATATAACCGAGTACAAGTTTAAAATAATAAAAGATACTCGGCTTTTTAATGCCTTGAAGTGATTCTGGCTTCAAATTTAAGGCAGCAAGCTTCTTGAAAAAGGTATTTACCTGCACTTTTAGTCTCTGTTTTTCCTCCTTATTCATGGAATTAATGCTGTCCGCAATGCTTTTTTGAACTTGTAGTGGGGTCCTATTTGCAATTTGGATTGGAAACGGCCTTGTTTTATCTTTTGCTAATTGAAATAGTTGTTCTGTTAGCGTTTCATCTTGAATTTCTTTAATGATGACGACTTGTTGTTCTAGTTGATTCTTTAAATCAGTAGTTATCTGCTTTATCGTTTTTGCTGGGTGCTGCTGGGAGTCGTTTAGATAAGACCGTACATCCATAGGTTTCCCAATATCTAGCATGACGTCAGATCTAAAGTTTAGCACATCAGCATAATTGACGCCTATTGGTACTATTTGAACCTCTAAATTTGGATACTTTTCTAATGCGCCAATAGCCATTCGAGCGGTCCCTTTTTGAATAGGTCGCAATCTCTTTTCATGCTCTGTTTTTCCCTCTGCAAGGATTAGAATCATTTTCTTCTGACCTAACAAATCATAAGCCCTATCCAAAGCTGAATAGTTATTCTTTACTCCTTTTAATCCAAGATCTTTTAAACGATAGATAGGCATCATGTGTAAAGATTCTAAAAGTTGCCTATGTAATTTTTTTTGAAAAAAATCACCTCTAACTAAGAAATGCAAAGGACGGGGTAGGGTACAAGCTAATAAACAAGGTTCCAAAAAAGCGGTCGGATGATTAGCGGCCAAAATAATAGGCTTATCCGTAGGTATATTGTCAAGACCTGTTAAGTATATTTTTCTAAAGTATATTTTTAAAGCAATTCGTGCTAATGGTCGCACGATTCTATAAGGAAGCCTCATTGAATTATTGAATAGCGGTTACTCTTACCTTACTGGACATTGAATTAGAGCAGAGAATAGAGACTGATTTCGTTTGCAAACTACGAAATTTGATTATTTGCTAAACGTCGTCTGTCTCTGCTCTCGCTTCTCTGATCTTAGTTCTTGCCCAGTACTGTGACTTTTAGCAAATGTAGTGAATATATGACAATCTAGGTAAATACCTATTCTTAAACAACTTCTATATTTTTCCTATCTTCGCCATATGGAACAAAAGAGGTATTTAATAGTCATTGGTGGGCCTACTGCTGCAGGTAAAACTAGCACGGCTATTAGGATCGCCAAGCATTTTGGTATTGAAATAATCTCGGCGGATAGTCGTCAATTTTACCAAGAAATGAGTATCGGTACTGCTAAACCAAATGCGGAGGAACTAGCCCAGGCATCCCATCATTTTATTAATAACTTGAGTATTCAGGATAGCTATAGCGTTGGTGCTTATGAGAAGGAAGTGTTGGAAAAACTAGAACAGTTATTTGAAGAAAATAAGGCTGCTATTTTAGTGGGGGGATCTGGTTTGTACATTCGGGCAGTTTGTGAAGGATTAGATGAATTTCCAACAGTGCCAGAAGCGATAAAAAAGGAGCTAGTGGAACAATTTGAGCAAGAAGGTATAGCCCCTTTGCAAGCTAGCCTTCAAGAATTAGACCCAGCCTATTTTGCGGAGGTAGATACGGCTAATCCGCATCGCTTAATTAGAGCATTATCTGTCATAAAAGCGAGCGGTGAGCCTTTTTCTAAGTTTAGAAACCAAGCACCAAAAAAGCGACCTTTTGAGATAATAAAGATTGTCCTTGAAATGGATCGGGAAGCCTTATATGACCGCATTAATAAACGGGTAGACCAAATGCTGGAGGCAGGCTTGTTGGAAGAGGCTAAGGCCTTGCATCCGCATAGACATTTGAACGCCTTGCAGACGGTAGGCTATGAAGAATTATTCAATTACTTTGAAGGAAAAACCTCTCTTGAAGAGGCCATTGAGTTAATCAAAAGAAATTCAAGGAGATATGCAAAACGTCAGATGACCTGGTTTCGAAAAAAACAAGATTGGCAGCGTTTTTCTCCTAGTGATATAGAAGGAGTTTTGAAGTATTTACAAAATAGATTTAGGAGGGAATTAGGGACAAGTTTATTTAAATCACAAAAGTAGTTGACAATTTTACCATATAGGGACAAGTTTATTTAAACCACAAAAGTAGTTGACAATTTTACCACATAGGTACATAGGTCACATAGCATACATCATACTATGTGACCTATGTACCTATGTGGTAAAATACAACCCTAGCTATGTGGTAAAATACAACCCTAGCTTTGTCAGCTTAGTTTTATCAAGCTACTCCATTCCTAAATTTGTGGTAAAACTAATATCAACTGTCTGGATAA
>CAKZUM010000205.1 GCA_937921525.1 uncultured Saprospiraceae bacterium | reverse complement strand
GCTTCTATTTTATTTTTATGAAATTCAGGAATAGACTGATAGGTCAGATGAATGGTCGTCGCCTGCTTATTTGTTCTTTGCTTAAATCGTTCCGTTACTTCTCCGTTGCTAAACCAAATAGAAGGATCATAGATATGGATGACTTCAAAGGGATGTTTCATAGATAAAATATATCCACCAAAATAACCACCATAGGAATGACCGATAAGTGTTTCATGATTATTGGTAGAATAATTTTTATTTACATTCGGAATCAGTTCTTTTGTTAAGTATTGATAGAACTTATCTGCACCTCCTGAGTTAGAGTCATTATAAAATGTTGAATCCACTTCTTCTCCATCATATTCAATTCTAGAATGGCTAAAAGTCAAATCGATTCCTCTTTGTTCTTTCCAATCAATATGAGGAATTCCAACAATAATCGATTTTTGTATTTTGCGATTGCCTCCTAGGTCGAACGCTATACTTTTTATCAATTCAAATCGCCACTCGGCATCAAAAACATAAATCACAGGATAGCTTAAAGAATCATCATAGTTCAGCGGTAAACTTATCCAATAATTCCTTTCTTCTTGCAAGTGCTCAGAGAATATTTTGTGCTCTATTGTTTGGCTAACGCAGATGGTATCTTGAGTAAATGCAGAGAAGGAGAGTAAGAGTAGGAATAGGCTAAATATATTTCTCATTAATAAGATATAAAATGGATTGAAAGATGAGTCTGGTATATAGTAACACAGAATTTATTCTGAGAGACTATCGAGCGAAGCATAGATAATAAATAGGCTATCTGCGCTTCGCTCGATAGTTGTCCAGAATGAATTCTGGGCTACAAAACATCGCTCTTCCCTTTAATAGTTCTTTTAGTAATTTTTATAAGAAAATCCTGATAAAACCTATGACAAGTTAAAATAAATAAAGGAAGGAAATCAAAAAAGGGCTAGGAATAAATCCCCAGCCCTTTTTAATACACATGGTTACAACATTGTGAAATATAATTCAGCAATACATTAGTGTAGTTTTCGTAACGTCGAAAAAGCATTCGATGTTACAATATGTTTATTGAGTCCCCAATAAATTTCTTTAAATTCATACAGAACAGAGAATAGAGAGCAGACCAGCCCGACTGCCGTCAGGCGAGCGGGGAATAGAGACGGATTTCGTTAAAATGATAAGACCTCAATTACAGACGAAAACGGTCTCTATTCTCGCTTCTCTGCTCTCTATTCTATTTTTTATATACTCACCGCTAATCCCTGAGCATTTAATAAATCTTTATTAACTGTGCTCGCAAATAAGCTACCGCTTCCTTTGCGATCATCGTATACTTCGATATTTAATTCTTTGGCAAACAACTTAGCCAAGTCACCCAATTGTTTTGCTTCATCCTCTGCTTTGCCCATCCCCATAAACAAATCGATGACTGCGGTACGAACCAATTCATACTTGTCTATCTGCATCAGCATAGCACGTTGAGTTTTGCCCTTATAGCTTTTGCCTAACTGTTCCATCTGATCTTTTAAGCTATCCGTAGAATAGCCTAGAATACGGGAACGGTATTGCCACCAGTGAAGATTGCTATTGTTATTATTGGCAATATAAAGCTGTTGATGTTGCTGCTCAGCAGATTGTTGACAAGAGAAGCGAGTCATAGCTTTAGTTAATTCTAAAACCGTCTCTACTTGCTCCTTAGATAAGCCATTAGCGAGTTCTTGGCGATCTTGGACTCCATTCAACCATCTAGCATATTTCATCTTCACTTTACTCCTAGAATAAAGTGTAATCATCTTTGCTAACTCTATAGAAAGGTAGTAATCCTTGATAACAGGAGCACCAGCTATTTTCTTCTCAGCGTAATCTTTCATACGGACAGGCTTACGGATCTCGTCTTGCAATTCATACACCTCTGTCAACCACTTTTTAAGAGTCGTTCCGTAGTGTTCTTCGGGTAGTTGTAGGGCAGCATACAAATTAGTTGCTGTAATGACCTTTGTACCCTTTTTGCTAATTAAAATTTGTAATTCCATTGTATTGTTTATTAATTACACTACAATTTTAAACAAATAATTTTAAATAAACAAATAATTTAAAACAATTTTAAAATTTACCAACAAATTGTACTGTTTACTAACATTAAAATTGTTAGTAACTTATTTTTTAGCGCAAGGAGTAGTGAGGATTTGCAATAAAAAAGCCCTTTAGTAAAAGATATTAAAGGGCTTTTTGCAGATGTCGGTGGGTATGCGTTTAAGATTACTGAAATGACTAAAATGGGCGACACTTTTGAAAGTGTCGCCCATTTTAGTCATTCCTATAATCTTAAACAATCATTTTATCTATATCGTTGAATTAACTTATGAAGGGCTTCTGCATATTGCTGCTCCATTTTTCTCAAGTCCGTATCATACTGATGCTGCACTTGCTTTAAGATCGTTGGGTCAACATTAGAGATGTCTAAGTGGAAATTTTCAACAATTCTTTTAAGACCTGTACTTGCTGCTTTTTTAGGTTTTTCTTCCACCTTTCTGATAATACTATCAAAGATTGCAGAATCTGCAGTAGGTGTATTTGGGTCTTTTTTATTTTGTCTTTGAGCAGCTTGAATTTGATTTTTGATTAATTCTAGGATACTTACAGGAGACTTCCCTTTTTTTACTCTATTATTTTGAACTTTAGTATCCAAGTCGCCCAACTTCTCTTTGATTAGATCAAATACATTAGGGTGTGCTGTTTCTTGTGTTTTACTTGCTTTATTTTTTTTCTGAACGTCATCTATTGTTTTTAGAATGACATTGAAAATATCACCTGCCTTTGCCATTGATATTATTTTAGTTAGTTATTAATGTTATTTGGAAATGGTATTGGAAAATACCGTTTGCTATTATTTAGACAAAGATAACCATATGAAGCCACAAATTTATTAAAAAAATAAATGTAACTATTCAGCAT
>CAKZUM010000204.1 GCA_937921525.1 uncultured Saprospiraceae bacterium | reverse complement strand
GATGACCACGATATTGAAGATATTGCTCCAATTCGACCAGCAGTTACTTATGATTTATCTTTGATAAAAATATTAGCGGAGGGACAAGCAGCAACAGTTGCAGAGGGAGAGACCGTTACTTACAGTATTCTAGTTAGTAATCAAGGGCTTGTACCGTCAAATGATTATACAGTAGTTGACCAAATACCAGCAGGTATGAGTTTCGTTGCTGCTTCCAACGGAGGAAACAATGCGAACGGTTTAGTTACTTGGGCAAGCTTACCAAATATCAACCCGGGACAAACAGAAGTCTTGACGCTGACCTTACGAATGGAAGATGTGTCATTGAACACCTATAGAAACTATGCAGAGATTTCGGATGATTCCTCGGAAGACTACGGGTTAACAGATGAAGATTCTACGCCAGATGCTAATATTAATAATGATCCAACTACGAATCATAATAACCAAATGGCAGACGTGGTAACAGGCGATGAAGATGACCACGATTATGAGGATGTGACAGCTATACAACCAATTCCAGTATATGACCTTGCTTTAGTTAAGGTATTGGAAA
Source organism: uncultured Saprospiraceae bacterium (assembly GCA_937921525.1). Taxonomy (GTDB): domain Bacteria; phylum Bacteroidota; class Bacteroidia; order Chitinophagales; family Saprospiraceae; genus JAFMDF01. The sequence continues at coordinate 5,408 of CAKZUM010000204.1, read as the reverse complement.
ATGGTGCTTCGAATGAACTATTTAGAGGAGAACAAGTAACCTTCAATATTTTAATAACGAATCAAGGAACAGTTCCTTCTAATGACTACTCGGTAGTAGATGTATTACCAACAGGTATGCGTTTAGTTAGTACTTCTCCTACTGGTGTAGAATCTGGAGGATTGGTTACTTGGGCGAACTTACCAAATATTAACCCGGGACAGACAGAAGTATTATCTATTACTTTGAGTATGGAAAACACTTCTTTTGGAACCTATAGAAACTATGCAGAAATTTCGGATGATTCCTCCGAAGATTACTTCGTAGATGATGAAGATTCAACCCCAGATCCTAACGTGAATAATGACCCCGTTGTCAACCACAACGACTCCAATGCAGATACGGTATTAGGCGATGAAGATGACCATGATTATGAAGAGGTTCAATCTATTGATGAGACGATTATTATTATGGATTGTCCGCTAGATTTAACCATTAGTTGTCAAGATGCTGTTGATCCTAGTAATACTGGACAAGCATCGGCATTTAGTAATTGTCCGAATGATGTTACTATCACTTACACCGATCAGGCAACTGCACAAAATGGTTGTAGAACCATCACTAGAACTTGGGTAGCAACAGATGTTTGTGGAGGTATTTTTGACTGTGAGCAAATTATTAGAGTCATAGATGATATTGCACCAACTTTGGTTTGTGCACCAGATCGGACAGTAAATTGTGGCGCATCCACGGAAGTAAGTGCTACAGGAATGACAACAGCCACAGATAACTGTTCCGCTAATGAATTAACCGTTACGTTTTCAGATGTAAACGATGTTACCGTTTGTGGAACAATTACTAGAACTTGGATGGCAACGGATGCTTGCGGCAATAATAGTAGTTGCGACCAAATCATTACAGTAGTAGATGAGGATGCGCCAAGCATTACTTGTCCACAAGATATTACGATTGATTGTACTGACACTTTTGCACCTAGCGGAACAGGAGGTTTAGCCACAGCTACCGATAATTGTATAGCTAACGTAAATGTTACGTATGAAGATAGTGGAGCGCCAAGTAATTGTACAGAAGGAGGGGTGATACTCAGAACTTACCAAGCAGTCGATGCTTGTGGGAATAGTTCAACTTGTGAACAAATTATCTCTATAACTCCAGTGGTAGTTCCTCCTAATTGTAATGATTTTTCTATAACAGCTAGTAACGATATTACTATTTGTGCTGGTAGCACCACACAATTAAATACAACTGGAGGAGGTGTTACCTTTAGATGGTCGCCTCAAGCAGGTTTGGATAATCCGTTCTCTGCTTCTACAGCAGCAAGTCCTTCAATTTCTACTACCTATACAGTAATAGCTATTGATGAAAATGGTTGTGAAGCACAAGATCAAGTAAGAGTAACAGTAGACAATTCAAATATAAGTGCTGGAGCGGATCAGATTATTTGTGCAGGTCAGACTGCACAGTTAAATGCCTCTGGCGGTGTAGTATATGTTTGGAGTCCTACAAGTGGATTAAACAATCCTAATTTGGCAAATCCAATAGCAAGTCCTAACAGAACGACTACCTATACCGTAACAGTAACGGATAGCAATGGATGTACTGCAACAGATCAAGTTACTGTTCAGGTATCAGGTTCATTAGATGTAAATATAGGACCAGATCAAACTTTCTTTGCTAGTTGTCCAGGACAAGTTGCGACAGGTGTTCAATTAAATGCAACTGGTGGAATGTCTTATGCTTGGAGTCCAGCAGCAGGTTTGAGTAGCACAAGTATTCCTAATCCGATTGCTACGCCAACTATTCCAACTACCTATACGGTGGTGATAACAGATCAGAATGGTTGTACTGGATCGGATCAAGTGAGAATAGAAGTGGCTATACCAGATTGTATAGAACCAGATACAGACATAGATGGCGATGGAATCACAGATGCAATAGAAGCGCAGTTGGGTACAAATCCAAATGACCCATGTAGTAATAACTATACAGCTTCAGAATTGTGTGCCTTTATTTCGGCCAATCCAACAAGCCCATTAGCGATAGCAGATTGTGATAACGGAGGTGTGAGTAATGCGGTTGAATGTGCGGCAGGTACAAATCCTTCTCTACAAAGTGATGATTCAATAGGTAGTGGAGACTGTTCAGGATTCGTTATTTACGAATGTCCAGATAAGCGTATCTGTGTAGGAGGCACAGCCCAATTGGTGGTCAACGGAGGTATCAGTTGGACATGGAGTCCGACAAGTGGATTAGACAATCCATTCTCTGATGTGCCTAAGGCATCTCCGACAACAACAACAGTCTATACGGTAACAGGAACGGATGCAAATGGCTGTACAGCCACAGAAGAAGTTGTTGTAACAGTAGTCGATCAATTGAAAGTATATGGAGGCGAAGATCAGACGATTTGTGATGGACAGTCTGCCCAATTAGATGGACAGGGTGGGGTAGCGTATCAGTGGAGTCCGACAACAGGACTAAGTGATCCTACCATTGCCAATCCGATTGCTAATCCTTCGACTACAACTACTTACACAGTTACGGTTACGAATACAGTAGGATGTACAGGAACTGCACAAGTGACAATTAGTACAGGTGGCTTAGATATAGAAGTGACACCAGCTACATCAACTACTTGTGGGAATGAATCTGTTCAACTGAATGCTAGTGGTGGAACTACTTATCAATGGTCACCAAACGCTAGTTTATCTGACCCCAACATTGCTAATCCAATAGCAAGCCCTACCGTTACAACTACTTATTCCGTAACAGTAACAAACGGGAACGGTTGTTCAGATACTAGGGATGTGACAATAGTTGTAAATTCTGATGTAGTCGTTAGTGCTGGTGAAGATCGAGTGATATGTGATGATACAGGTGCTCAATTGAATGCTAGTGGTGGCGGAACTTATGTATGGAGTCCTAGTAGCGGATTAAATAATCCGAACATTAGTAACCCAACAGCAAGCCCTACTTCTACGACTACTTATACAGTCACCGTAACAGATGCAAACGGATGTACAGGAACAGATCAAGTATTGGTAACTGTCGAGAACTTTGTAGCGGAAGCCTGTGAGGATAAGGAAATATGTATAGGAGAATCTACAAGATTAGTTGTTTCTGCTGGTGCAACTTACGAGTGGAGTCCAGCCGCTACATTAGATAATCCATTTATAGCAACACCAATTGCAAACCCAGTTCATACGACGACCTACTTCGTTACTGTAACGAATCAAGCAGGATGTACAAGTGTAGATGAAGTAGTCCTTTACGTACATACGAATATAAGTGCAGATGCAGGAGAAGATATATCCGAATGTCCGAATGTAGGTAGTCAACTTCAGGCGAGTGGAGGGATGAATTACGAATGGAGTCCAAAAGAAAGTTTAAGTGATCCTTTCATAGCTAACCCAATAGCGAATCCATCTAGTACGACTGTTTACACAGTAACGATTATGGATTTCAACGGCTGTATCGTTACGGATCAAGTAACTTATGAAGTGAGTACAGATTGTACAGTAGCTGTTAATTGTACAGAGGATTTAGTGGAAATGACAGAGAGCTGTATAGGAGAAGATGACATGGCTAGAATCTGTTTACCATATACGATGGAAGATTTGAAGACTAATTATATACTAAGCACATCAGCAGGAGAAATAGTACCAGATCATGGTTGTGATTTTATTCCAGTCTATGTTTATCCTTATGGGATTTTGCCAAATGCAGGAAGTAGTGGTACTTATACGATTACTGCTTGGAAAGTAGGCGACCAGACTTATACGGGCGAGGTTAGTTCTATGGAAGAGTTGACAACATGGATGCAGCGTAACGACCCAAGCGGAAGTTGGGTAAATGAATCTGACAACTTGTTTATACGAGGAGGTAATCCAGCTTTAACTTATGGAACGCTTTCTGTTATGCACGAAGAAACTTGGATAGAATCTACGATCAGTCCTAGTTATACAGGACAGGCACAAGGTACGCTGCTTACTATAGACATGACGGACAGAAACAGCGACCAGTTAACGATCACTCGAATTAGTGATGGTTGTACAGATGAAATTGCGATTAGAAGATGTGCAACAACTCCTCGATGCCCAGAAGTTTTTGTAGCAGAGTTGTATGAAACAAGTATAGAGAATTGTACAGATTTAGGAACTGTTTGTTTACCAATTAATGTGGGTGATATTTTTGACTTTGATATTCTAGTAGACGGACAGCCTTATGCTGGTAATATTAAAGAATGTTCTATTGCTGCTCTATTTACTTATACCTATTTCTCTATACCAGATCAAGGAGAAAACGGACCTTATGAGATCACTGGATGGGAAGTAAATGACGAAGTATTTAAAGGCAGTTTCTCTAATATAAATGAATTAATTGCCTGGATGAATGCAAAAGATCCGATAGGAAATTGGAGCTTAAATGCAAATACTTTGTCTATTGCAGGAGGACATATAACACATGATTACGGAAAATTAAGTGTTCGTCAAACAATGACGAGATCTACTTCAAACTTGGATGTCAATACAAAGTTTGCGCCTACTGGTACTGAATTTACTTTTGCAGAAGGTAGCCATCAAGTACAGTTAACTAACGCTAATAATGGTTGTGTAAATCAATTTGAAGTAATTGTTTCTTGTGCATCTGGATTAGCCCCTATTGCAGTAGGAGATACAATCGAATTGCTCAACACAACAAACGCATTATTAGATGTAGTAGCAAATGATAGAGCGGTAGCAAGTCAGGTGATAATTACTAAAAATCCAGAGTACGGAAGAGTCATTGTGAATGAAGATAACACCATTAATTACGAACCAAATGAAGCATATTGCGACTCGAAAGTGGCAGATTTCTTTAGGTACAAAATTTGTAATAATAATGGTTGTGATGAGGCTATGGTAGAAGTACTTGTAAAATGCCAAGCTATGAAAATTAATTCTGGTTTCTCTCCAAACAATGATGGTATTAATGATTTTTTAACCATCGAAGGTTTAGAGCATTATCCAAATAATGAATTGATTATATTCAATAGATGGGGCACAGAAATTTTCAAACAAGTAAATTATGACGAAAAGTGGGATGGTTCATACGATGGTCTTCCACTACCAGATGGTACTTACTTCTATATCTTAAAAGATGGAATAGGAGGACGACAATCTGGATATATACAAATTAGTAGATAGATTTATTAAATAGTAACTCGATCATTTGTAGGAAATGATTGAGTTACTATTTTTTTAATAGAAGTTGTTTAAGAATGTAGACACACTACTGGACATTTTAAAGAGCAGAGAATAGAGAGCAGAGAGTAGAGACAGATTTCGTTTAAAAAATGACGAAATTTCGTTGTTTTCTAATCGAAATACGTCTCTACTCTCTCTTCTCTGCTCTCTGTTCTAAACAAT
>CAKZUM010000203.1 GCA_937921525.1 uncultured Saprospiraceae bacterium | reverse complement strand
AAATAATGCCTATGGTTATAGCTTTAGAAATATTTTATTTCCTATAGCCGTACAAGGTATTAATGTAGAAAAAGAATTATTAGCCCAACTAAAAAAAATAGCTGTTCGAAAAGGAGAATTCGATGCCGTAGTCATCATACGTGGTGGCGGGTCAAAAATAGATTTAGGCGGCTTTGATAGTTTTGATTTAGCAAAGGCAGTCGCCAAATTTCCATTACCCATTATTGTTGGTATAGGGCATGAAATTGATGAAACGATATTAGATAGAGTAGCACATACTTCCTTAAAAACACCTACCGCTGTAGCAGAATTTTTAATTAGAAAAGCACTTCATTTTGAATCTTGGCTATTAGAAAACAAAGCGTATCTACAAAACACGGCAAGTATGCAGCTACAAGAAGAAGCTGCAACTTTAAAGCAGATGAAAAGACTATTGAACATAGCCATTCAAGGACAAATAAAAGAAGAATATTTTGCTTTGAATCAATTGACCAGACATTTACCAGTCGTCGTAAAGCACCATCTGAAATATGAACAAACTAAGTTGGCACAGTTGAATAAAATTTGTGAATTATTAGCTCCTAAAGCCATCATGAAAAGAGGGTATACCCAAACATATAAGGATGGAAAAATGCTAGTAAGTGCAAAAAAAATAAAGGAAGGCATGATATTAGAAACTCAATTTATAGATGGAGCAATAAAAAGTAAAGTAATCAAATGAGTAAGAAAAAAGAAAGCTATCAATCGGCCATGTTAGAGTTGCAAGAAATCGTTACGCAAGTAGAAGCAAACGCAATCAGTATTGACGAGCTATCTGAGCAAATGAAACGAGCGGCAAGTTTAATCGCCTTTTGTCAAAATAAATTGAGAGCAACAGAAGGAGAAATTACCACCTTGTTTGGGGATGACTCAAATGATGGATAAGAAGTCAGATCGCTTCGCTGTCAGATCGTTCTGGTTAGCTTACGCTAACGGAACTATCAGATATCAGACCAGCCCGCCCTGAAGGCAGTCGGGCTGGTCTGACAGCGCAGCGTTCTGACCTCTGACAGTTCCGAAGTATTTCGGAACGTTCTGACTTCTATTAACCACATTTCAGTATTAAAGAAAATGACCGAAGTATACATTTATGACGCCGTAAGAACTCCTTGTGGAAAGGGAGACACCACAGGGGCTTTATTTCAAGTAAAACCCCTAGACTTATTAAACCGTTGCTTGAATGCATTAGCGAGCCGCAATACATTTGAAACAGCCAATATAGATGATGCTATACTGGGTTGTGTTGTGCCTTTTGGAGATCAAGGAGATAATGTCATAAAGACCGCATTACTGTATTCTGGTTGGTCATCAGAAGTGCCAGGTATGCAGGTAAATCGTTTTCAAGCATCAGGTTTGGAGGCTATTAGTATGGCTGCTGGAAAAATCACAGCAGGTTGGGGAGATCTCATGATAGCAGGCGGATTAGAAAGTCCAAGTCGAGTTAGGCGGTCTAATTTTAGAGGAGCTATTTCCAGTGATCCTAACATTATCAATCTAATAGGATCGATACCATCTGGTATGTCTGCCGACTTACTAGCTACTTTACATAATATTGATCGGACAGAGATTGATGAGTATGCACTAGGTTCTCAGGAAAAAGCAATCACGGCACAGAAAGCTGGACATTTCAAAAGCTCTATCATTCCTATATACGATCAAAATAATATTCTACTTTTAGGTCAAGACGAGGTGCTTAACCCAAGTGCTGGCGCAGAACAAATGGCAGAAATGGAAACTATTTTTCCTAAATGGGGAAGAGCAGGTTTCGAAGTAGCAGCACTAAAAAAATACCCTTTATTAGAAAAAATAAAAGCATTTCATACAGAAGGAAATATTGCCCCAATGGCGGATGGTGCAGCACTCGTATTACTGGGAAACAAAACAAAAGGGAAAGAACTAGGACTGAAAGCAAAAGCAAAAATTTCTATGGCAGCTACCGTCAGTTCTGATTTAAGTATCATGCATTTGGGGGGTGTAAAAGCCGCAGAAAAAGCATTACACCAAGCACAACTAAAAGCTAAGGATATTGATCTATGGTACACCAATGAATCCTTTGGCGCATTAGGCGTTTATTTTCAAAAGCATTTTTCTATCTCTGCCGACCGACTAAATGCCTGTGGAGGAACAATCGCTCTCGGAGAACCGCTAGGTGCAATAGGCGCCATGTTACTAAGTATGTTATTAAACGATCTAGAACGACAAGGACTGAAACGTGGATTAGTCTCTATAGCCGCAGAAGGAGGAATGGGTTCCAGTATGATTATTGAGCTTGTTTAAAAATGAAGAGCTTATTCAAACAGAAATATGATACAATATAAAAAAGATACCGATAATATTGTCACGCTAACCATCAACATGGAAGGGCGACAAGAGAATGTCATCAATCATAAAAATTGTGATCTTTGGACACCAGTCATTGATCATCTTCAGAAAGAAAAGAAAAAAGGGGTTTTAAAAGGTATTATAATTACCTCGGCAAAAAAGAATTTTTTGGAGGGAGGAGATTTAGAATATTTATATACCACTAAAGAAGCCGAAAAAATCTACGAACTAGCAACAAAGTTATCTCAATTCTTTAGAGACTTAGAACACCCAGGCGTATCTGTTGTAGCAGCGATTAATGGCAACGCCTTAGGTTTAGGTTTTGAAATGGCACTAGCTTGTCATCATCGAATTGCCTTAGATAGTTCTGACATCCGCTTAGGACATCCAGAAATTTCTTTTGGATTGATGCCCGGAAGTGGAGGTCTAATTCGATTGCTATGGTTACTAGGTTTAGAAAAAGCATTTCATATTTTAACGAATGGTAGAAAATACCGTCCAAGAGAAGCACTAAAAGTAGGAATCATAGATGAGGTTGCCCCTACTCACAAGGATATGTTGGAGCAAGCAAAAAAATGGTTACTAAATCAAGATGAAGCAATCAGGCCTTGGGATAGAAAAGGAGGTAGAATACCTGGAGGTACTGCAAATCATCCTAAGACTATTCGTCTGATACAACAATTGACGGCAGACTTATCGAAAAACACCTATAATAATTATCCAGCTCACCAAAGTATTTTAGACACCTTAGTCGAAGGATCTAAGGTAGATTTTGATACGGCTTTAAAAGTAGAACGACGGCAGTTTACCCAATTGATATTGCATCCCAAAACTAGCAATATGATCAAAACCTTTTGGTATGACTATAATGCCATTAAGAAAGGGGTTAATCGACCAAAAGGATTTGGGAAATTCAGACCCAAAGAGGTGGGAGTCATTGGGGCAGGTCGAATGGGTTCTGGCATTACCTTCTGTTGTATAAAAAGAGGAATAAAAGTAGTCTTGAAAGATGTCTCAAAGCCCATAGCAGAATTAGGAAAAAAATATACTAAAGAGCAATTGGCTATACGTGCAAGCAATGATACGATCAATGTACAAGAAGCCGTCTCTTTGTTAGACAACTTAACGACTACTGAAAAAGCGGAAAACTTTAAAGATTGCGATTTAGTGATTGAAGCCGTTTATGAGAATGAAATGATTAAATCAAAAGCAATCAAAGAAACAGAACAGATCATTGACGAATACGCCATCTTTGGAACTAACACGATCTCTATTCCAATTACCAAGTTAGCTAAATCTTCCTTCCGTCCAGAAAAATACGTGGGCTTACATTTCTTCTATCCTGTAGAAGAGGTACCACTAGTAGAAATAGTGAAAGGGAAGGAAACCTCAGATGAGACAATAGCACAAGCATTTGACTTCGTACGAGCAATACGCAAAATTCCAATTATCGTAAAAGATGCTTGGGGGTTCTATGCAGCGAGAGTTCAAAACACGTATATCTTAGAGGGGGTGACTTTGTTACAGGAAGGATATCCTGCCGCCTTAATTGAAAATTTAGGCGTACAAGCTGGAATGCCTAAAGGCGCTTTAGAAATTGCAGACAGCAAGTCTTTAAAAATGGTTCTGAAATATGAACAACAGGCCGCAGTACACTACGGCAGCAAATATGTACCACATCCTGCTGTTACCACTTTACAAAAAATGACCGAAGAATTAAATAGAAATGGCCGTTTTAAAGGGAAAGGATTTTATGACTATATGAAAAATGAAAGCAAATTGTTATGGGCTGACTTAGGAGAACATTTTCCTGTTACAAAAGAAGCTTTTGATACCCAGGAAATTATGGAAAGAATGCTCTTTGTACAAGTTATTGAGGCTATCTGGTGTATGCAGGAAAAAGTAGTTAATTCAGCAGCAGAAGCAAATTTGGGTAGCGTATACGGCTGGGGATTCCCTGCCTTTTCAGGGGGCGTACTTCAATATGTAAATAGTTATGGCATTGATCTATTTATAGAAAAGTGTAGTGTTTATGAAAAGAAATATGGGCCAAGATTTTCAGCTCCCGGTTTATTGAAGAAAATGCGAAAGGAAGGAAAAGAATTTTAGAAAAGACAAAAAAATAAGGGGGACATTATCAAATGCCCCACCTTGAATGAGATAAACAAAAAAGGCTAAAAGTAAACAAATGTTTCTTTACTGTTATTTGTACAAATAACTATAATGAGGGGTGAAATAAATCTAGAAATGATTTACTTACCTGCCCTTATTTTTTATTTAAAATTTTCTTTAGTATCGGATTAAAGCTAGTGATACTTTAGTTCAAATTTATACTACTAGTCGATTCAAAAGATTCGTTTTTTTTCTAGTACTTAAAATTTAAATCTTCTCTTAAGAAGCGACTATACTAGGAATATGCTTTTCCGCAGAATGCTTTGAATTAATCTGATTTGCATATTTTGCCAAAGCACCTTTTTTCAACAATTTACAAGCATCTGGATCGAAATATAACATCCTCATCACATTCGAAAAATCATCTATACTTTGACTATCTGAGTAATAATCAATAAGTGTGCCACATGTCTGATCCACTAATTGTTCTTGTTCTGATTCTCTATAACTTAATATTGGTATTCCGTTTGACAAGGCTCCTTCTATCAATCCTTTTACTTTCGATCTTGATGGAAGTAGCAATAAGGTAGCTGTTTCATAAGCCTTCTGAATAAGTTCTATCCTCTTCCAATTTAACACCTGTACAAAAGATTGAATTTCCAGTTTCTCTGAGCGCTGAATAGCCTCCAGCGCGTATCCTCCTTTGTCAATAAAAATGAGTTTACTATTTTTTTTATGCTTGGGGGTTAGGGCATGATGAAATTCTGCGAATGCTTGGAATGTGGTCTCAATTCCAGCTTCAGAGGCAACATCACTTAGTGCCAAAACCGTGAATTTATACATAAATCGGGTAAGTTGCCAAGTAGGTAAAACCCGTATCCCTATGATTAGAGATTAAACCTGCTTAGTTGTTTTTCAGTCTTAACAGCAATAGAAATGCAGTGACTTTTTTCTAAAAGCTACAAGACCTAACATTTGTTTGTTTTTTAAAACCTTTTGTCACCTAGAAATAATTATAATAGGTTTAAAATGAAGACATTATCAGTTGTAATCACCTCATTTTTCTGATCCTATTTGAATATTCCTATTTGCAATATCTGCGTATTTTTAAATAAAAAATGAATGGAGCAATTCGCTATTGTGACTTTATACAAGTGCAAATTAATAGTGCAGTAATTTGATTTTAAAAAGTACTATTCTTCAAATCTCTTGTAATCAATAGATTTTATATTATGATTAAATACAGTGTTATAAATACTTAGATTTATCCTTTACTTTTTGTGACTTTAAATCGTCCAACACCTTGTGGTCGTCAACAATTAGAAGACTTGTACAATCAAAGACAAGGTTGTGATGATATATTAATAATAAAAGACGGATTTATTACCGCCAGCTAATATGCGAATGTTGCTTTTTATGATGGAAATAATTGGTTTACCCCTGCTTCGCCTTTACAATATTTAGTTATTTTAGAAGGCTTGATATAGGGTTTAAGTTACAAACTTAAACCATCGACCATACAAGGATTTCAAGTTAGAGAGTTAATTTAATTGTTGAGGTGTTTTGATAGAATTGCTTTCATGATACCAAAAACGCTGTGTATATCTTTTTGTCGAATAAGATATGTGCAACTTTACGGCGCATACCACTACCACTATTCAATGAGTAGTACATTCCCATCAGACGGCGGCAGTCATCGGACGAGAATGTTGCAGAGTTTGTTATTCCTTTTGTCCGAAAGAATCGTGTATTTATCTATTAAATTCGTATTTTTTCAACTATTTGTAGTTATTTGCTTATCATTCAAAGCAACGTATCTCTGCGTTCATTGTCTTTTAAATATTACAAGACGAAACACCCAACTGTAAATGATCCAACTTGACGACATCCGCAAGTCCTACAAGACTGATTTTACTAATCTAGAAGTATTAAAAGGAATAGACCTTCACATTAAAAAAGGGGAGTTTGTTTCTATTATGGGATCTTCTGGATCTGGTAAATCTACCCTGCTAAATATCCTTGGTTTATTAGACGAATATAATTCTGGGACTTATTCCTTGAATGGTACTCTAATGAAAGACCTAAGCCAAACACAAGCCGCTCAATATAGAAACCAATTCTTGGGTTTCGTTTTTCAATCCTTCAATTTACTGCCTTTTAAATCTGCCAAAGAAAACGTGGCACTACCTCTTTACTACCAAAAAGTTCCTCGTAAAGAACGACAGGCTAAAGCGGTAGAGTATTTAGATATGGTAGGTTTAAAAGATTGGTCGAATCATCTACCCAATCAAATGTCAGGGGGGCAGCAGCAACGAGTCGCTATTGCACGAGCACTCATCTCTCAACCGAAGGTGATCTTAGCAGATGAACCAACAGGTGCTTTAGATTCTAAGACCTCTCAAGAGGTAATGGATATTTTCAAAAATGTTCATGCGCAAGGTATCACGCTAGTCATCGTTACACACGAAGAAGAAATTGCAGCCATGACAGATCGAGTAATTAGATTGAAGGATGGTTTGATTGAGAGTCAGTAAAATAGCACATATGGCAAAAATAAAATTTGAAGAATTAAATAGTGGTGGTATAAAATATCTGATTATTTTATCAGCTATACTGATTTTAATAGGAATCCTTAAACCTTATGATTTTGGTAATCCAAAGATTTATGACTTGGCTAGTGCAATTGGTTTCTCTTTTCAGGCAATTTATTTTTCAAGAATGTTCTGGTATAAAAATTATGTCCAGTGGAATAAGAAAGGTATCGTGGTAAAAATAAATTCACGACTTGGTCAATCTTTAAAATATGACAAAATCAGAACAATCAATTTTAACGAAGATAAATTTGAAGTGATACTGGAAGGAGAAGACACAAAAGAAATTGATGTTAGCACATTAGACAAAGAAGATAGAAAAAAATTAAAGCAACTTTTACAACAATATGCTAAACCCTACTTAGATGTTTGAATACGATAGATGGCAAGAAATATTTGATTCCTTAAAACGACATAAACTCCGAACAGCGGCTACAGCACTGGCCGTATGGTGGGGTATTTTTATGCTGGTCATATTACTAGGTGCAGGTAATGGATTACAAAATAGTTTTAAACGAGATTTTGGGGATGATGCCATGAATAGTATTTGGCTATGGGGCGGACAAACAACCAAAAACTATAAAGGCTTCAAAGCGGGTCGACGGATACAATTTGAAAATAAAGATTACAATGCTATTAAAGAGAAGGTAGAAGGCGTAGAATACCTGACGGGTAGATACTTTGTTCCAGGTAGCTACCTAACAGAATATGACGGAAAGGCACTGTCTTTAAGTATTCGAGCAGTCCATTCTGATTACCTGCATATAGAAAATACGGTGATGGATGAGGGACGATACATCAATGACATAGACATTAAAAAGAATCGAAAAATTGCAATTGTAGGAAAGCTAAGTAAAGAAGATTTATTCGGAAAAGAAAAAAATGCGATTGGCGAGTATATCACCATTAACAAAACTAAATTTCAAGTCGTTGGTGTATTTTCAGATACGGGAGGGGAACGAGAAATGCGCACAATCTACTTACCTATTACGACTGTACAAAAAACATTTTCTAGAGGAGAGCGATTACATAATATTGTCTTGACAGTAGGCGATGCTACCTTGGAAGAATCCGAAGCAATTGGCGACAATATTTTTCAAGAATTGGCAACGATCCATAATATTGACCCTAGTGATAAACAATCCATTTATGTAAGTAACAACATAGAAGAATTCAATCGCTTCAATGTCATTTTCACAGGTATCAAATTCTTTATTTGGTTTGTAGGTATCGGAAGTATTATAGCAGGCGTAGTCGGCGTAAGTAATATTATGTTGATAATCGTAAAAGACCGAACCAAAGAAATAGGCATCCGAAAAGCAATGGGCGCAACACCCCGTTCTATAGTAGGCATGATTATGCAAGAAGCTATTTTCTTAACGAGTATTGCAGGGTATCTCGGTTTGCTGATGGGTTTCGGAGTAGTCTACGGTATCAAAACATTATTAGATAGTGTAGGGGCTGATCTGGAATTTTTCCACAATCCAGAAGTTGATTTTTTAAGTGTAGTACTAGCATTGCTTTTCCTAATTATATGCGGTACACTGGCAGGGTTAGTTCCTGCGCTACAGGCAGTAAGAATCAACCCAATAGAGGCAATGAAAAGTTAAAGTAGCACGGAATTTATTCCGTATCATTATCAAGCGTAGCGCAGATAATATAGCGCTATTTTCACTACGCTTAAATTAGGTGTACGGAATAAATTCCGTGTTACAGAGTCTGTTTAAATTTGAAACATAACATCATGTTCGACTACGACAAGTGGCAAGAAATATTCAATACGATCAAAAAAAATAAGCTACGAACTTTCCTTACAGGACTAGGAGTCTTTTGGGGTATCTTCATGTTGATCGTATTAATGGGGGCAGGAACTGGATTACAGAATGGCGTCTTTGCCCAATTAGGAGGCTTAGCACATAACTCTGTATTTGTTTGGTCTAGCCGAACCACCATGCCTTACAAAGGCTTTCAACCAGGTAGAAATGTCCGTATTTCTATGGAGGATATAAGAGCCATAGAAAGTGAAATGGAAGAGGAGATTGAATACATGGCGCCAAGACTATGGGTTAATTCTGGAGAGATTTCCTACAAAGATAAAAAAGGAGCTTTTGACGTAAGAGGGGATATGCCCAATCTGTTAAAAATAGAATCCGTAAACGTTAAGGAAGGTAGATTTATTAATCAAAGAGATATTGAGCAAAAGAGAAAAATAGCCATCATCGGAAAGCGGGTTCAAAAACAATTATTTGACGAAGGGGTATCTCCTATCGGAGAATATATCAAAATACAAGGCAATGACTTTTTGGTAGCAGGTATTTTTAAATCTTCTCGTTCAGGGGAAGATGGAGAAGATGATGAGAAAACTATTTTTTTACCTTTGACAACAGCTCAACAAATGGTTAATCGTCCAAACCATGTAAGTTGGTTTGCTTGTACCATTGATACTAAATTCAACTCTTCAGAGGCGGAAACTAAAATGAAATCTATTCTCAAACAACGCCACAAAATACATCCAGATGATCCACAAGGCTTTGGTTCAGAAAATTTAGAAGAAGAGATTAAGGAAATTATGGGCTTATTTAATGGGATCAAATTTATGGTTTGGTTTGTGGGAATCGGCAGTTTATTATTTGGAATTATTGGCGTTGGAAATATTATGCTGATTGTCGTTAAAGATCGAACGAAAGAAATAGGTATTCGAAAAGCAATGGGTGCTACTCCAAAATCTATCATTAGCATGATTTTGTTAGAATCTGTTTTTATTACCACTATTGCTGGATACCTCGGATTGTTAGTTAGTGTCGGCTTAGTCTATTTGATGGAACTCGCTGCAGGTACAGAAATGGAAATGTTTAGAAATCCACAAATTGATATGGGTGTTGGTTTAGGGGCTTTGTTTATACTCGTTATTGCAGGGGCATTGACGGGATTAGTACCAGCTATGCAAGCAGCTAATGTGAATCCTGTTGTTGCGTTGAAAGATGAGTGATCTCTGCCTAATAGACATACAATTTAGGATCGTCGAAGTTTGTAACCATACCCGTCAGGTTATCAGAAAAGATTGTTGATTATCAGGTGATTATAGAGCGAAGGATGATGGCAGAAATTTTCAAAATGGCTGTCATCTTTCCTAGAAACCCAGATGACAGCCACTTTACAAGTTTCTGCCATCAATAGTCCGTTTCTTAGTAGTAGACACTTAGAAAGTGACTGATACTTGGGGTCTACGAAAAGGTGTCAGCCATTTTTAAAATTTCTGCCACCAAGAATTCGTCGCTAATGACCTTAGTAACGACGAAATAATAACTATACACTCTTGGCTGCTTCTTTTTCCCTTATTTTCCTCTTGAAATCGGTCATAGTATCAACAATACTCCCGCTTTCAAGAGAAAACTAAGAAAAAAATAAGCTACCCAAGAACGTAC
>CAKZUM010000202.1 GCA_937921525.1 uncultured Saprospiraceae bacterium | reverse complement strand
ATGTAGGGGCTGTGATAACAGGGAGTTTTATTATAAAAGAAGACAATAAGTACTACAATCGCTTGATATGGATGCAGCCAAATGGAAAATTTGGTTTATATAATAAACGATACTTATTTACAAAGGCTAAAGAACATGAATTTTATGAACGAGGTACTAAAAGAGTATTAGTAGAGTGGAAGGGCTGGAAAATATGTCCTTTAATCTGTTATGATCTGCGTTTCCCCATGTGGGCTCGAAATAATATTGGCTATGATTTATTGCTTTACACGGCAAGTTGGCCTGCTACAAGAGCTAATCATTGGAAAACATTACTAGAAGCCAGAGCTATTGAGAATCAAGCTTATACGATAGGTGTCAATAGGGTAGGGACAGATGGGAATGACTTTTATTATTCTGGGGATACCTCTATTATTGATTATAGTGGAGATATTATTTATCGAACGGCTCACGTAGAGGATGTATTTACAGTAGCTTTGAGTTATGATGACCAAGAGGCATATAGAACAAAATTGGCTTTTCTACAAGATCAAGAGGGTTATGAAGGGAAAAACGATGGAAGTCCTAAGTCAGATTCTTAACTTCCAAATTCCAAAACTCAAATCTCAAATTCCAATGCGTGCAGTTTTGAAATTTGTTATTTGAGTTTTGAGTTTCGAGTTTTGAAATTTTACAAAAAAGCAGCTCCAAACACGCCAGCACTATCCCCTAACTTAGGTTTTAAAAAAGGAGTATCTAGTCTATGATTGAAAATATTTTTTTCTACTGCAGCCACCCCTTCTGTGTATAATAAATCAACATTTCCAACACCACCACCCAATACGATAGCATCTGGGTCTAATGTATTGATGATCGTTGCCATTGCTTTACCAAAGAAAGTAATTAATCTATTGACGGTCATTGTTGCCACTTCATCAGCACCTTCCTCATGTAATCGCACAATCTCTTTCAAGGGCTTTCGGATACCCACAATACCTTGATAATATTTCTCTAGGGCAATTCCTGAAATAATATTTTCTACACAGCCACTAGCTCCGCAATAACAGATACCGCCAGAATCATCTAAAAAATTATGTCCCCATTCGCCACCAATGCCATGTTTGCCGTGTAGCACTTTTCCATTAATGACGACTCCGCCGCCGACACCTGTTCCTAAGATAGCTCCAAAGACTACTTGCGCTCCGGGCATAGTATCGTTGACAATACCCATTTTGGTTTCTGCAATGGCAAAGCAATTAGCATCGTTTGCCATGGTAATAGGTATGCCAAGAGCTTCTTCTAGGTCTTGCTTAACAGGCATTCCGTTAAGTACGACCGTATTACTATTTTTTAGCAATTGAGTACTAGGTTCTAATGCTCCAGGATGGGCAACCCCTATTCGGGTTGGTCGAACACCAACTTCTGCCGACAGTACTTCTACTAATTTGGCGATTTGTAATAAGATATGTTCATATCCCTTATCTCGTTCTGTAGGTAAGCGAAAACGTTTTAATACTTTTGGATGATCTCTATCTTCTAATACTACGCCTTCTATTTTTGTTCCGCCTAAATCTATACCCCAAATTGGTCCCATTGTAGTTGATGTGTATGTAGGATTGCACCCCGATTATATAATGGATCGTCGAGGTTTGTAACCTCGATGTAATATGATAATCGTAAGGCATCGAGGTTACAAACCTCGACGATCCTAAGTTGATTATTTTTAAGTATTGTTAATCCAAGAATCATGCAGGAAACAAGTGTAAATATAAAAAACGGCTAGGAAATCTATCTCCTAGCCGTTTTTTCTTAACGTATATAATTTGTAGAATATATTTACTTAATCTCCCAAGTAGTACCGCCAGCAATCATCGCATCTAAATCACCATCCCCTAATTGCTCTTTAGCTGTGTCTAATTGAGCAAACAACAAATCGTCGTAGCAAGCACGAGCTTCAGAATAGATGACTCCAAAAGGACGAGGCAGAAAGTCCTCTGTAGTTCGAGGATCATCAAAGAAACGAGTCAACATCTGACCTTTTATTTGGTCGGTTTCATCATGTACCCACAGGTCGTCTGCCGTATAAGTGCCATCTGTTATATCAACCACTACTGGCTTAAAGCCATCTAGTCGAATCCCTTTATTCTTTTCTGCACCGAAGATTAAGGGTTGACCATCTTCTAAATAGATCGTAGTATCTGCTTTGCTCGATTTTTCTGTAAAAGTGAAAAATGCACCATCATTGAAGATATTACAATTCTGATAGATTTCTAACAAAGAAGTTCCTTTATGAGCTTTGCTTCGTTTAAGCATTGTTTTCAAGTGCTTAGGATCTCTGTCCATAGATCGAGCAATAAAAGTAGCATCTGCGCCCATCGCTAATGCCAATGGATTGATGGGGTGATCCAAAGAGCCGAATGGTGTAGATTTCGTTTTCTTATTCACTTCAGAAGTTGGCGAATATTGCCCTTTTGTCAAGCCATAAATTTGGTTATTGAACAAAAGAATATTGACATCTAGATTTCTTCGTAGGCCATGGATCATATGATTACCACCGATAGAAAACCCATCTCCATCACCCGTAATAATCCAGACATCTAAATTTGGATTAGCTAATTTTAAACCACTAGCTACAGCAGGGGCTCGACCATGAATGGAGTGCATCCCATAAGTATTCATGTAATAAGGAAAACGAGAAGAACAACCGATACCAGAAATGAATACCGTTTCATCTTTATTTGCTTCTAATTCTGCAAGGACAGATTGAACTTGTTTTAATATCGAATAATCCCCACAACCAGGACACCATCTGACATCTTGGTCTGTAGCGAAATCTTTTGCTTTTAGTTTTACGGTAGCAGTACCAGGTAACTGTGACATCTATTTGTATTATTTATTCTTTGACAAATACAGTGTTCAAAGAACTTATTATTTGGTTCTTCGACTTTCCTTTTTATTGGAATAATGGACGTGTCAGAGAACTTTATTTTTTGAAATGAAGTTTCTTCCGTCGAAGAAATAAATGAGCATATGTTCCTTTATTTATATCACTTAGTGATAAGATTAAAGGCAAGGTAAATTTACAATATCCCCAAAGATTATACCCATTTTTACTATAATATTTCAAGTTTGTTGCCTGTAATTAATTCTGCGGACAGTCATTACATTTACACTTATAAAACTGAGATTGATACCGACTTAATTGTTGCGCATTGACATTATTTTTAATACACCAACAGCCTTCGGGTTTATCAAAGCAAACCAGATGTTTTCCGCAACGTCCACAGGAAGGGGCAAAGTCGCTATCTAATTCTACCGTAGCATTTCTTACTTCTCCGCCTAATGGTGGATTTTCTTTTTTAATACGAACAGTGATATTTTGTATTTTGCCAGAATTAAATTGTTTTTGTAAGCCAATAATAATTCTAGCAGCAACCGTCTCAATTAACTTACTTGGTTTCTTCATTGCTGCCTTACAAATGAAATAGACCGTTTCGTAGTTGATGGTACTGTATAAATCATCTGTATAGACCTTTCGAGAAAAAGAAGTTTCTATATGTACATCCACCTCAAAGTGTGTACCTGTCTTTCGTTCTTCTGGATAGAATCCGTGATATGCATAAAACCGCATACCTTCTAGGGCTATTTTTGCCATTATATTTTTTTTGAGACCGGGAGTCTTTCTGGCGAAAGATTACGAAGTGATTAGGGGTGAAAAAATCATACATCATATTTCATACATCATAAATCATACATCTGCTAATTAGGTGAGATCAGACAGATTTATGATGTATGATGTAAAATTTATGATTTAAGATTTTTACACACAGTCTAATTTTTTTACTAAGTTAGTTCTGCCACCTTCTCTAATATCCACTTCTTACCCGCTAATGCTTTACACTTATGAATTTGATTGGTTATTTTATCAATGGATTTGGTATCCTTTGGAAGCGTACCAGCAATTTTTTTTACGAACCTTAAAAAATTCAAATTTTGCTGTTGTACTTCCCTCGAAATAATTTTATTTCTTCGGATATAAATTCTAAAACTATCAATCAAAGAATCTAGTGCTTGATATTCTTTTAATTCAAAATACGTTTTTATCAAAATAGTTTTTCCGCCAATAGCATAGATATGATTCTTATAAGTTACGGTACTTAATTGTTCAATAACCTTTTCATATTGCTGTTGAGAGAAATACACTTTAGCTAGATTAAAGTTCAATGCATTTTCTCGTTTAGAAGGAATTAAGTACTGTGTGTATTTTTGAATAAACTGTTCTACCCAATCATATGCTTGTACTTTTAAACCAATACCAACAATATTTTTATACTGTTGAAAATCTAGACGGTCTTTTTC
>CAKZUM010000201.1 GCA_937921525.1 uncultured Saprospiraceae bacterium | reverse complement strand
ATGACGAAATAAATAAATATATAATAATCGTAAAATCGTTCTTTAATTCATCATAAAACCCTTATATTGTAGGTTTTATCTAAAATTTGAATATTACAATCTTTAACATAAAATAGACTATAATATTATAAAAAAAGATGTGTGTTGTCACTAGTAACTAGTCACCTAGTTTAACCGTAAAAAGGAAGGACAACTAGAGCGCTTAAGGTCTATTAGAGGTGTTATTTGAATACGAAAGAAGCAAGCAATTTTAAAAGTAAATGGCAGAGAGTTATAAATATCCAGATTATAAGCGATTCAAATTCAGAGAACTAAAAGTATATGGTTCTACGGAATGGCTCGCAGATAACAAGAAAAAATATCGACAGGTCTTCGATAGGCACGAGTCTTCCTATATCTATGCAGAACTATCTTTTCATAATAAATTATTTGATGAAGAGGATTGGGATATAGAGGTGGAATTACGTTGCTTTAGTGTGAAAAAATCGACCCGTAAGGAATTGTGTGTACTACCCTTCAAAAGGAAAGTGAGTAAGTACGACAGTGTCGTTTATATCCGTGAAGGGTGGGGAAATAAAAAAGATGGGGCATTTTGGAAGAAAGGATCCTATTATTGGGAGGCTTGGATAGAGGGGGAAAAAGTAGCCACTAAATATTTTTATGTAGAAGATTCAGGTGGCGAATGGGATTTAGGTCGAAACCCTTATTTAGAGGTACAATCACTCAAGTTGTATGAAGGCCCCTATGATGATGTAAATGAAGATGATCGCCAATATTTCAAAAATTTTAGTGGTGACGAGACAAGATATATTTATGTAGAGATCACTTTGAAAAATTTGAACTTAACGCAAAATTGGCAATGTGAGTTATTTTCAAAGTTCTACAATGACGCACGAGAGTTAAAAGGACAGGTAGTTCGCCTACATAAGGTAGAGAAAACAGATGATCTGATTCGCCTAACTGCAGGTTGGGGATCAAACGTAGAAGGTTCTTGGAGAAAAGATCGCTATACCGCAGAATTGATCTTTATGGATCGTTTGTTGGCGGTTATCCCCTTTGAAGTGACGGACACTTTTGAGAAGGGAATAGGGGGCGTGTTACTGCCTAACCGACAAACTCCTGTCGTTCTTAGTTTGGAGGATGAAATCAATATGACTTTTGATGAGGTGATGATGAAGCTAGACAACCTTATTGGTTTGTCGGACATCAAAGTGAAGGTGCGAGAACATGCGAAGTATATCCAATTTTTGCAATTGCGAAAGGATAAAGGATTTGAAGAAAAGGAAGAAATCAATGTACACTCTGTCTTTATAGGAAACCCCGGCACAGGTAAAACAACAGTAGCCAAGATGATGGGTAAGCTCTACAAAAAAATGGGCTTATTGACCAAAGGCCATGTGACGGAGGTAGATCGGGTCGATCTAGTAGGCGAGTATATTGGACAAACCGCACCAAAAGTAAAAGCAGTCATAGAAAAAGCTAGAGGTGGTGTTTTGTTCATAGATGAAGCTTATTCGTTGGCAAGATCGAATGATGATAGCAAAGATTTTGGTAGAGAAGTAGTCGAAATTCTTTTAAAAGAAATGTCCAATGGCCCTGGAGATTTAGCGGTAATTGTTGCGGGTTATCCTAAAGAAATGAAACATTTCATGGATTCTAATCCAGGTTTGAAATCTAGGTTCAAGTTGTATTTTGAATTTTCTGATTACCTTCCTCAAGAATTGACTCAAATTGCAGACTATGCTTGTGTAGAAAAGGGGGTGGTCTTATTACCCGAATCTAAAAAACAATTAGCAGAGATTATAACAGAGGCGTATAGAAATAGAGATCGTTCTTTTGGTAATGCTCGATTCGTTTTTGATTTAGTTGAAAAAGCGAAGATTAATTTAGGTTTGAGAGTAATGGATTCTAAGAATCCTTCTGCCTTGGAAAATACCAAATTAGAGACGATTGAATTTAAAGATGTAGATAAGATTCAGATTGAAAAACCGAAAGAAATTCCGAATATCCCAGTTGATCCTAAATTTTTGGAACAATCTTTAAAAGAGTTGGATGAGTTGATTGGTATGAAGAGTATCAAAAAGCAAATTCATGAACTAGTTGAGTTAGTTCGTTTTTATCAAGAGACGGGCAGAAATACCCTCAATAACTTTTATTTGCATACAGTCTTTATTGGAAATCCTGGTACTGGTAAAACTACCGTTGCTCGGATTTTAACAAAAATCTATAAGGCATTAGGAATGTTAGAACGGGGGCATATTATAGAAACAGATCGTCAAGGATTGGTGGCAGGGTTTGTAGGTCAAACAGCTATCAAGACGGCAGAGAAGATTGATGAGGCCAAAGGCGGCGTCCTCTTTATAGATGAAGCTTATGCCTTGACTAGCAATACGAGTGGCGGTGCGGCACATTCTGATTTTGGTAACGAAGCCATTCAAACTTTACTAAAAAGAATGGAAGATCAGCGGGGCGAATTTTTCGTTTTTGTAGCAGGCTACCCTGATAATATGGAGGAGTTCTTAAAAGCCAATCCAGGTTTAAATTCTAGATTCGATAAGGTCCTAAAATTTGAAGATTATGACCCCGCTGAATTGATGGAGATTGCGATGTATATGTTTGAAGAAAAAGGATTTAAGTTACATAAAGCAGCCCGAGAACATATGGCTGCATACTTAGATTTCTTGTACGAATATAGAGATAAATACTTTGGCAATGCTCGTGCGGTAAGAGGCATTGTAACAGAAGTCATTAAAAATCAAAATCTACGATTAGCAGCTACTGCTATTGATAAACGAACAAAGACTGCGATCAACACTATTACATTAGAGGATGTCAAAACTTTCAAACTAGATAAGGCAGACTTTATTTTTAATAAAAAGACGATTGGTTTTAAAAAATAAATGTGTGTTCTTGACGCAGTCGTGCGGGAAGAACTAGTCAAGAGTGTATCGTTATTCCTACCGCATTTCTTAGTAGTAAGTCCACACTACTGGACATTGTTTAGAACAGAGAGCAGACCAGCCCGACTGCCGTCAGGCGGGGAAGAGAGAGTAGAGACGTATTTCGATTAGAAAACAACGAAATTTCGTCATTTTTTTAAACGAAATCTGTCTCTATTCTCTGCTCTCTATTCTCTGCTCTTTATAATGTCCAGTAGTGTGCTCTACTCTAACTCAATATGAATAAAGAACTATACACCAAGTACTTTCCAACTTTCCAACAAGTAGCTATTAAGACTTCCGAAACCACCATCAATGCCGTTGTAGGTGGTAAGGGGCCAGCCTTGTTATTATTACATGGCTATCCTCAAAATTTGTTCTTATGGCGGAAAGTAGCTTCTGAATTAGCCAAACAATTTATGGTCGTCGCAAGTGATCTAAGAGGTTATGGAGAAAGCGGAAAACCAGCTACAGATGACCAACATTTGCCTTATTCTAAAAGAAAAATGGCAAAAGACCAAGTAGAATTAATGGCTGCCCTAGGTCATGACCAGTTTATGGTAGCAGGTCATGATCGAGGTGCTAGAGTTGCGCATCGTATGGCATTAGATCATCCAGATCGAGTCTTAAAGTTAGCGATTCTTGATATTCTCCCTACCCTACAGCTATACCAAGAGACGGATATGGCTTTTGCTACAAACTATTGGCATTGGTTTTTCTTGATACAACCCTATCCGCTCCCTGAAACTTTACTTGGCAATAACTCAGATTTTATGGCAATGGCAATATTTGCTAAGTTACTAGAGTCTAAAGCGATTACATCAGATATATTAGCCGCTTATAAAGCCAGCTTTTCAGACCCTAAGACCTTGAGAGCCAATTGTGAAGACTATAGAGCAGGGGCAACCATAGATATGGAACATGACTTGGCAGATAAAGAAGTACGTTTTAAATGTCCGACCCTTATTCTATGGGGTGGTAAAAATGAAGTATATAAAAAAAGAGATATTATAGCGGAATGGAAGAAAAAAGGAACCAATATTAGAGGACATGTCATCGACTCTGGACACTTCATTCCAGAGGAGGCACCTAAGGCAACTTTAGCAACATTTAATGAATTTTTTATTTAAAATATATCGTGACTTATCGCATTTATCTGAGTCTAAAACTATGCACTAAAGAATCTTAATACTTTTAAAGGGGCTATCAATAATATACTCCCTCCCATACAAAACCCCACTTTAGACATATATAAATTATTCGGGATGCAACTAAAAATTAATTTTATTGTTGACAATTCCTGATCCTCCTTAGTTAAACAAAGCCCAACAAATTAGATATTATTAATAACCGTATAAGAATGCGTTGTTCTTAACACCATCGGACACAAACTTTGTAATCTATGAATAGCTTTAAAGATCTAGAAGAACTCCAAGAACAAGAAACCCCCGGTTTACCTTTAGGTATCAAGTCCAATGTACAAGGTCAAATAACTGGCATGCGCACAATGGGCGAAATAGTAGAGGTTTATCTCTCTAAATTTTTTAGTATTGTATCTGCTGTTTTTGGTGGAGAATTAGATGGAGATAAGAATACCCATTTGATTACTTTATTTTTACCTGTGAAACCAGAAGAATTAGAAAAGTCTATTTTTCTTAAAAATTTAACAAACGTTTTTACTTTGAGTAAATCTCCTACTCTTTTGGTGGCTATTGCAGTAAAAGATGGTACAGAAATTTCATTGAAAATGCCTGCAAAAGATGCTACCAGAATAAAAGCTAATGCTAATAAAGCATTATTAACTAACTTGAATTTAGAGCTTAGATAGAAATAGATTTCTAAATGAGGCATAAAAAAACGGAATACTTTTTCAAAGTATTCCGTTTTTTTTATGCCTCATTTAGTGGCTAGAAGCGAGAAGGCAGACCGCTACGCTGTCAGATTACTAACAACTCTTACAAACATTATATTGTCAACATCAAAAGCCTGCCCGCTTGACGGCAGTCGGACTGGTCTGACTTCTGACAGTTCTCTTAGCGTAAGCTAAGTGGAACGATCTGACGGCTGACTTCTTTAATTACTCAGCAAAGGTGCTTCCATCAATTTAAAAAACTGATCTAGTTTAGGCGTAATAATAATCTCTGTTCTACGATTTTTGCCTCTACCCTCACGAGTTGTATTTTGAGTTTTAGGAACGAACTCTGCACGACCTGCCGCAGTCAAGCGTTCTGGGGCTACGTAATATTGGCTTTGTAATATACGAACCACTGATGTCGCTCTTTTAACACTTAAATCCCAATTATCTGCAACACACTCGTTTGCCATTGGCACATCATCTGTGTGTCCCTCTACCAGCACATTCAGATCATCATGATCGTTCATAATGGTCGCTAGTTTTTCTAATACCCCCAATGCGTCTTTGCTAATATCAGAACTCCCAGAAGCATACAATAGTTTATCAGAAATAGATACATGCACCATCCCACCTTTGACCTCTACTTGCACATCGTCATCATTAATGTCCACGAGGGATCGTTTAATATTCATTACTAAAGCTAAATTTAAAGAATCTTTAGATTGAATCTTTGTAGATAAATCTTGGATAAAAGAATATTGTTGTGTCATAGACTCCAAAGAACGCTGAATGCTTTCGGACCCTGCCTTGTTAACAACTGATAGGTCTGAGAGACGATCTAACAAACTAGCATTAGAGCCTTGAAGATGCGCCAATTGACCTTCCAATTGCTTTACTTGATCTTCTTTAGAGCTTAGTTGGGTTTCTAATTCTGTGATCCGTTGTTTTTCACATGAAACTAATAGTAGACCTACGCATAATATGCCTATCACTATAGGAAGAATGATTTTGATGTTTTTCATAAGACAGCTTTTCGTTAATAAGAGCTATTACTATACCAAGAAACTTGTGTATATTAATAGTGTTTGGGATAAACTATCTAAGGTTAGGCTTTATTGTATGGTGTTAAGAAATATTTAAGGCAGAAAAAATGGAAGGAGTGAATGAATAGATCTACAAATTAAAAACATAATAGCGCAATATTTTACCACATAGGTACATAGGTCACATAGTGTGACGTACTACCTATGTGACCTATGTACCTATGTGGTAAAAATAATCATCCCAAAGCCGTAAACAAAACCGCAGCCAATACCCCTCCCAATATAGGCCCCACTACAGGAATCCAAGCATAGCCCCAATCACTACTTCCTTTCCGAGAAATCGGAAGAATGGCATGCATAATACGAGGAGCTAAGTCCCTAGCAGGATTAATCGCATAGCCCGTATTTCCACCGAGACTCAAGCCTATTCCCAAGACCAATAAAGCGACCGTAAGCCCATCTAATGCACCTAAAGAAGCTGGTTGGTCTCCAACACTTGCACCTGCAATATGAAAAATACCATATACTAATACGAAAGTCCCAATTATCTCTGCAAGCAAATTGGAAAAGGTATTTCGTATTTCTGGACCAGTAGCGAATACGCTTAGTTTAGTAGCTTCATCTGCCGTTGCTTCAAAATGGTCTCTATAATGTAACCAAACTAAGAACGCCCCAAAAGCTGCTCCAAGAAATTGTGCGGCTAAATACATCGGTACTTTTTCCCATCCGAAACCACCAAAATTTGCAACAGCAAAACCTAAAGTTACTGCTGGATTAAGATGTGCTCCACTCGCTGCTGCCGCTATAACGACTCCTGCAAATACGGCAATGGCCCAACCAATCGTAATAACGATCCATCCAGAATCATTTCCCTTTGTTTTACTTAATGCTACATTGGCGACTACGCCATCTCCTAATAAAATGAGAATAGCCGTACCTATAAATTCTGCTAAAAAAGCGGTCATAATTTTTCGTTTTGTTAGGAAGTTGTTTGATCTATTATCCATCAACCTCAAATATTAAAACGATGATAGGGAAAAATTAAGGGATGAACAAATTTGAAAGTAAATTTCTAGAATCTACGTTTACTAAACCTTTGAGGTTTAGTAAACGTTTTTAGTGGTAGCAGACAGAAATCCTTGACACTAAAATGGACTCTTTTTCCAAAATACTGCGTTGTTCGTCAGTCAGGTAGCTACGGCTATCTTTCTTCCTCACTCCTTGGCTTTTGAAAAAATAGCCTCATTTTAACTATCAATTATTTCTGTCTGCTACCACTAGCTCGAATCATCCGCTCTTTACCAGACATATCTTTTTGAATAACAACATCCTGAAACGCTTTCTCCTCTAATAAAAGAGCTACTTCTGATGCATTAAACTCATTCGTTTCAAAAAACAAGTAGCCCTTAGATGTCAAATGACTAGCAGCAAAATCAGCAATCATTCGATAAAACAATAAAGGATCAGGATGTTCTACAAAAAGAGCTAGGGCAGGTTCATAATCTTTGACCCAAGTGGGCATTAGATCAGATTCGCTATGTGGAATATATGGTGGATTACTAATTATAATATCATAATCAGGCAAGTCGTCCCAAGCTGATTTTTGTAAAATATCTAATTGTATAAAGAAAAGGACTACCTCATTTAACACTCCATTTTCTCTGGCAATCTTTAGGGCATTTTCGCTCACATCTAATCCTGATATAATCGCCTTCGGTAGTTTTTTCTTTAAAGTAATGGGAATACAACCACTACCTGTACCAATATCTAAAATGGTAGGTTCTATAGATTGATTGGTTTCTAAAATCCAATATACCAACTCCTCTGTCTCTGGTCGAGGGATCAGTAC
>CAKZUM010000200.1 GCA_937921525.1 uncultured Saprospiraceae bacterium | reverse complement strand
GAAGATGGAAAGACCATGAATAAAACGCTTATGAGAGAACTTTATGCAAAGTTTAGAGAACGGTATGGACGCGGAGCTGAGGAGTTTGACAATATTTATTTAGATAAATATGATGTCTCTCAAATGTTCCAAGCCTATTTGATTAAACAAACATCTGTGCCTAAAGCAGTGCCGATTGAACAAGAGTAGTACTAAATTTCTACGAACTAATAATTAAACTAGTTCGTAGAGATATTAGATAAAGAAATTATTCATGACTTTTTTGGTCTTGTCCTAATAACATTAATAAATTAGCTAATAATGCAGAGGTCAATATAGAACCAGGTATATCGAATTGCATTAATTCATAGCCAAAGAAGATCATAGCTATATTGAAGACTATTGCTAATAACGCTAGTATTAAAAAGAAGTACTTAAAGAAAATTTTCTTGTCAAAAAACATAGTAATAATATTAATGTAACTAAAGTATTCTTTCAATACGACTAGTTACTTTTTAATAAAAGGTAATTTTTGTACAGCAGCCTTTATTCGTTTCTTTCTAATCTGAATGTATATTTCTGTTCCTGATTTGGAATAGGCTTTTTCAACATACCCCAAACCAATTCCTTTTTCTAAAGAGGGAGACTGGCCACCAGAAGTAACTTTTCCAATAATAGTGCCTGCTTCGTTACAAATATCATAATCTTTTCTCGGAATACCTCTATCGATCATCTCAAACCCAACCATTTTTTTTGAGACACCTGCTTTTTTTTGTGCTAAGAGGGCTTCTGAATTGGTAAAGGCTTTTGTAAATTTTGTAATCCAACCTAGACCAGCCTCTAGAGGTGAAGTTGTATCATCTATATCATTTCCATATAAGCAGTAGCCCATCTCCAAGCGTAAGGTGTCTCTCGCTCCCAAACCAATCGGCTGGATATTTTCTGCTTTGCCTGCTTCCATAACGGCATTCCACAACGGAACCGCTTGTGCATTAGGTACATATAATTCAAATCCGCCTGCTCCTGTATAACCAGT
Organism: uncultured Saprospiraceae bacterium; assembly: GCA_937921525.1. Classification (GTDB taxonomy): domain Bacteria; phylum Bacteroidota; class Bacteroidia; order Chitinophagales; family Saprospiraceae; genus JAFMDF01. The sequence continues at coordinate 3,119 of CAKZUM010000200.1, read as the reverse complement.
GGCGGAAATAATTACTTTTCCAACACCTCCAATATCACCTATTGCACATTTATAATATTCAATAGCAGAGAGATCAATAGTGGTGATTTTTTGGAGTACCTGTGTGGCTAGTGGACCTTGAACGGCAAAAAGTGATGCATTTTCAGATACGTTATACATTGGTACTTGTTCCGTATTGTGTTGCTGTATCCAATTCCAATCTTTCTCTATGTTAGAGGCATTGACCACCAATAAATATTCTTCTTCTCCTGTTCGGTATACCAATAGGTCATCTACTATCCCTCCTTTATCATTCGGAAAGCAGGAATATTGAGCATCTCCTACTTTCAATTTGGCCGCATCATTACTACAAACCTTTTGAATAAGTGCTAAGGCATTTGGCCCCATTAAAAAGAATTCGCCCATATGGGATACATCAAAAATGCCTACGCCGTTTCGCACGGTCTTATGTTCTTCTGTTACAGAACTATATTTCAAAGGCATTAAATAGCCTGCAAAAGGAACCATTTTTGCGCCTAGTGATTCATGAACTGATTCTAGAGGTACACTTAGTAGGGTAGTAGTTTCCATAATTTATTCTTTTATACTTAAACAACTTCAATATCAATATCAACTTCAACTTCAACTCCAAAAGCAGCTACAAGAAATATGTGTAGGTCGTAGGTCAACGACATGGTTTGAAGTTGAAATTGACTTTGAAGTTGAGGTTAAAAAAGTTGATTTTTTTGAAAATCGCAAATATATCTTAATCCTCACTATCCATCAACATTGCTTCTTCTGTGTAAGCAGCAATTGGTGGACAACTACACATTAAATTCCTATCACCTAGTGCATCGTTCGTTCGACCAACACTTGGCCAAAACTTCCTTGCTCTTACATAGGGTAGTGGATAAGCCGCTTCTGTTCTAGTATACGGAAAAGTCCATTCGTCTGCGGTGATGAGGGCTAAGGTATGCGGCGCATTTTTAAGGACGTTTTGTTTAGCATCTGCTAGACCATCTGCCACCGCTTGTATCTCTTGTCGAATACCAATCATAGCATCACAAAAGCGGTCAATTTCTTGTATCGTTTCACTTTCTGTTGGTTCTATCATTAAGGTGCCTGCTACTGGAAAAGAGACGGTCGGAGCATGAAATCCATAATCCATCAATCTTTTAGCAATATCTGTTACACTAATATCTTGTTCCTTGAAAGCTCGACAATCAATAATTAGCTCATGTGCATTCCGATCATTTGCGCCTGTAAATAAAACAGGGTAATGATCTTTCAATCTAGCCTTAATATAATTGGCATTTAAAATAGCAATTTCCGTTGCTCGCTTTAAGCCAGCTGCTCCCATCATCGCAATATAAGCATAGGAAATAGATAAAATACTTGCACTGCCCCAAGGTGCAGCTGAGATAGCAGCAATTGCTTTTTCTCCGCCTGCTTCTGGTACGATTACGTTACCTGGTAAGAAAGGTGCTAAATCTTTTACTACAGAAATCGGTCCCATGCCCGGTCCACCACCGCCATGTGGTATACAGAAGGTTTTGTGCAAATTCATATGGCATACATCCACTCCTATATAACCGGGACTAGTAAGGCCCAATTGTGCATTTAGGTTGGCACCATCCATATATATTCTGCCGCCGTTCTGATGGATTATTTCACAAGCCGCTTTAATGTTTTCTTCAAATACCCCATGTGTTGATGGATAGGTAACCATCAATGCCATTAAATTGTCCTTATGAAGCGTGGCCTTTTCTTGTAAATCCGCCATATCTATATCCCCATTTTCTTCACATTTTACTAAGACCACCTTTTGCCCTGCCATAACAGCAGAAGCAGGATTTGTACCATGTGCAGAAGTAGGAATAAGGGTAATGTTTCGATGGGCTTCTCCCTTATCTTGGAAATAAGCTCTGATCACCATTAAGCCAGCTAATTCTCCTTGTGCACCACTATTTGGTTGTAATGAGGTAGCATCCATACCTGTGATTTCAGATAACCATGCCTCTAATTTCTCAAACATATCATGGTATCCTTTCGCTTGATCTAGTGGTACAAATGGATGAATATTTGCCATTTCTCCCCATGATAAGGGCATCATTTCGGTAGTGGCATTTAGTTTCATTGTACAAGATCCCAAGGAAATCATTGAGTGAACGAGTGATAAATCTTTATCCTCTAGCGATTTCATATAGCGCAACATTTCATGCTCCGAATGATTGCTATTAAAAATGGGATGGGTCAGAAAGTCGCTTGTTCTTGCAACGTTACTTGTTATGTTACTTTCTTCACTCCATTCAAAGCTATTGATCGATTGATTTTTAGCCTTAGCAAAGATCAATAAGATTCCTGCAATATCTTCAAGAGTCGTTTTTTCATTTAAGGAAATACCGACCGCATTATCTTCAAAATATCGGAAATTAATTCTTTTTTGAAGGGCTAATTCTTGGATTGCTTTTTTATCAGAGACAACTACTTTTAGGGTATCAAAAAACTGTTCATTGATCTGCTCGTAGCCTAGCTGCTTTAAATTGTCATTCAAAGAATTAGTTAACAAATGAATTCTAGTGGCAATGCGTGTTAAGCCTTTTGGCCCATGATACACGGCATACATCCCTGCCATTACTGCCAGTAAAACTTGAGCCGTACAGATATTAGAAGTGGCTTTTTCTCTACGGATATGCTGCTCTCTAGTCTGCAATGCCATTCTATAGGCAACGTTGCCATAGGTATCTTCTGTAACGCCGATAATTCTTCCGGGCATTTGTCGGCGGTAGGCCTTTTTAGTGGCAAAGTAAGCGGCATGTGGCCCGCCATAGCCTAAGGGAATACCAAAACGTTGTGTGGTTCCAACTACAGCATCCGCTCCCATTGCTCCCGGCGCTTTCAATAAAATCAAGGACATTAAATCTGCACAAACTACCGTCTTCACCTCTTGCTCTTCTGCGGCGGCAATAATGGCAGAGGGATCAATTATAGCTCCATTGCTATTTGGATATTGTAGTAATACCCCAAATAAATCTGGATCTGTTAATTGCAATTCCGATGTTTCCGCAATAACTAATTCAATTCCTAATGGAATTGCTCGTCCTCGTATCAGATCAATGGTATGCGGAAAGGTATGTTTA
>CAKZUM010000199.1 GCA_937921525.1 uncultured Saprospiraceae bacterium | reverse complement strand
TTTAGTGATTTCTTTTATTTAAGGACGTAATATTCTCGAAAATAACTCCCTCAATAGTAACTTGCCTTGAATTTGTTTAAGAATAGCAAAAAAATAGATCGAAGAGGAACGAATCCTCAACGATCTAAAATCTCCATAACTGATAGCTAATTTTATTCCGTAGACCTTTCATAAGCAAAACCACCTACTTTCCCTTCCGACCATTTGGTAAATTTTATACTTAAAAAAATACCATCCTCTACTAAAAACAAAACCAAATCTTCTCCTACCACCTCCTTGGGTTTTATGGCATCTCTAAACGGTTGAAAATCTAGATTATCTATTTGATCAATTGTACCTACTGCCCATTGAGTACCTGCAGGACTGCGGTCTTTGTCATATTCTGTTTCTTGTTTAAGATTGTAAATTTGTCCACCCTCAATACCACGAGTTAACCAAACGTTTTCTGTTATTTGATCTTGGTTTACTGCTTGTCTAGGATCAGAACCATCCTCCTTTTCAAAGGTAATCGTTGGTCCAGACCACACAGTCCGATTTTCTGGGCTTGGCAATTCCTCTGTACTATCACTATTACAAGCTGCGTAAGTAAAGATGAGTACGCATAAAAAAAAGAAATTAATTGCGTTCGATTTCATATATTTATTTTATTAAAAAATGACTATCAACCATCTGGATAAACTTGTCCATAATTGCAGAATTTTATACTAAGGAATGATGAAATGTATTATCTAGTATATATACGTTTGATAAGTATTTTTTGGATTTTTGCTATTGAAGTTGTTTAAAAATCCAGTCCATAAGTAGAATAAATAGAGGGTATTATACACTACTGGACATTTTAAAGAACAGAGAATGGAAACAGGTTGAGGTGCTCCATGGACTTTAAAACTAGAAACTGTACTGCTGATAAGACAAGATTATCAAAGAAGTTTACACTAATTGTGTTTTTTACCACGGATTCACGGATTAAACTAAGTAGAACGCTTAAAATCCGTGAATCCGTGGTAAAAAAGTGTCAACTACTTTTTGGCTTTAGATAAACTTGTCGCTGATAACTAGAAATAATCCATAAGTTGTATCAAAACCGTATATTAACCGCTCGAAATTGGTAGGATTCAAGTTTTCTAAAGTAAAAAATCTTCATTTGAAATGAGTGAGTTATTATATTCGAATATCAATAATGTGATCGCCTTCTTTGTCACACTATTTTTAACATTTTTGATAGCAGGTATTGCTAGAAAAATATTTTCACGTTTTCTAAATAAGTTAGAACAAAATCAAAATTTAGATAAGACTAATTACTATTTCCTCCGTTATGTAATTATAGCACTTATATACAGTATAGGTTTTACCTTAGCCATCTATTCAATACCTGCCTTGCGAGCAATCGGCGCAACGCTATTAGCAGGTGCGGGGGTGTTAGCGTTAGCTGTAAGTTTTGCCTCTCAGCAAGCCTTGAGTAATATAGTGAGTGGTCTGTTTATAGTACTATTCAAACCATTTAAAATTAAGGATCGGGTAATAATAAAATCGAGGGATTTGGAGGGTATTATTGAAGACATTACGTTACGACATACGGTTATTAAGGATTTTGAAAACAAAAGAATAATCGTACCAAATTCTATTATCAGTAATGAAATTATCATCAACGCAGATTATATAGAAGCCAGGGTTTGTAGACATTTAGTATTTGGAATCAGTTATGATAGCAGTATAGAAAATGCACGAAAAATTATTCAGCAAGAGGCAGAAAAGCATCCTTTGATTGTAGATAACAGAACCAAATTAGATAAAAAAAATAATGTACCGCTAGTCGTTGTTCGGGTCATTAACTTAGGAGAATCTTCTATTGATTTGAAAGCATTTATCTGGGTAGACAATCAAATAAACGCGTCCATCTTAGCCTCAGATTTATTAGAGCGTATCAAAAATAGATTTGATAAAGAAAATATCGAAATTCCCTATCCTCATAGGAAACTGGTCATTTCAAAAGAGGAAACTAACAACCAAACCCTTTAGGAATGGTTCATTAGACAAACTCTTGGTAATTTTAGTATAAATACAGCTAACTATGACAATAGCTCAGTTTACGATAGATCTAATGAAAACGGCCATTTACTGGGTCAATCAAGAAGGAATCATTGAATATGCTAATAAGTCTGCCTACACTTCTCTTGCCTACCATCCTCTGGAATTAATCGGGCTACCCATCTCAACGATAGACCCTAAAATAAATTTATCCATTTGGGAAAAACACTGGCAGCATATTAAAAGCAACCAAACAGCAGATCTTGAAACAGAGCATTTTACAAAAAATGGAAAAAGTATTCCACTAAAAGTAAACGCTTATTATGCAGCCTTAGATGACAAAGAGTATGTTATTCTGCGGACTAAAGATCTAACAATAGCCAGTCGCTATCAACAATTATTTGAAGTTACAGAGCAGGTGGCCAAGATAGGGGCATGGGATTGGAATTTAGAAACGAATGAAGTATTAAACACTAAGGAAATCTATCGAATATACGATCTTGAGCCAAGCGATTTACTCAATCCTGAAATTGGATTTAAAGGGTTTAATGGAGAAGATTTAAAATTATTAGAAGATGCTTTTCAAGCTACTAGGGAACAAAAAATCCCTTTTGACCTCACCTTAAATTTCAAAAGTGTTAAAGGTGTGAAAAAAGTGGTGTACCTATCTGCCACGCCTAAAATATTTAACAACAAGGTCATAAAGATACAAGGCATCATGCAAGATGTCACCGCACTAAAACGACTAGAAAGACATAGTTATCTCAAGGATATGACCATTGATACCATGGGAGAAATGGTCTTTTGGACTCGCTTGGATGGTAGCTTTATGTTTGTGAATAATTCTGTCATTCAAAACCTAGGATTTTCCAAAGAAGAATTTTCAAAGATGCACGTATGGGATATTGTCTTAGATTATCCAAGAGAAAAATGGATCGCTAATGCAGCAAAGCTAAAGGAAAAAGGCAGAGGTAGATTTGAAACCACCCACCAAAGAAAAGATGGCACTACTTATCCAACAGATACCGAGTTAACGTACCTGCAATTTCAAGGTAAGGAATATATCTGTGCTGTTGTAAGAAATGAAGAAGCAACCAAAGATTATCAGGAACGATTAAAGCTAATAGAATTCACCATAGAGCAAGCGGGGGATATGATTTTTTGGCTAACGGATAAAGGGGAATATGAATATGTAAATAAAAAGGTTTGTGAAAGCTATGGCTACACAGAACAAGAGTTATTAAAAATGAGTGTCTATGATTTAGCAAAGGATTTTGATGCTAAAGATTGGAAACCACTCTGGGAATCGCTACAAAAACAAAAACATTTAGTTTTACTGACCACTCATTACAAAAAAGATGGGACCCCCATAGATGTAGAAATCTCTGCTAATTTAATTGAGTATCAGGGAAAATCTTTATGTTGCTCCTTTGTGAGGGATGTAACCAAAAAAAATAAAATAGAGCAGCAAAATCAGTTAACCATCCAAACCATCAATCAAGCAGAAGATATTATCTTGTGGACAAGATTAGATGGAAGCTTAATCTATTTTAATAATGCTGTTCAGAAACAATTAGGGTACACCAAAGAAGAATTTTTTAATATAAAAAGTGGCGACTTAGTTGCCAATTACCAAGAAGAAGGAAAGAAAGCTTACAGAAATAAATTAGAAACAGATAACTCTTTTATAGGGGAATGTGTCTTAATCAGAAAAGATGGGACACAACTTATTGCAGAATTAAAATCATCCGTTATTGAGTATCAAAACGAGCAAATTAATTGTAGTATTTTCAGGGATATTACCAATCGAAAAAATAGAGAGTTAGAATTAGAGAAACTTTTAGAAGAAAATACTGCACTCAAAGATGCCCTTCAAGCAGAGAACACTTACCTGAATCAAGAATTAAGTCTGAACCATAATTTTGATGACATTATCAGTACTAGCCCTAAATATAAAACGATCCTTTCAAGCATAGAAGAAGTAGCTGATACAGATGCTACTGTATTAATTCACGGAGAAACAGGTACTGGAAAAGAATTGTTAGCTCGCGCAGTTCACCAACTTAGTAATCGAAGTGACCAACAGTTGGTAAAAATAAACTGTGCCGCATTGCCAGAAAATTTAATTGAAAGTGAGCTGTTTGGTCATGAACGGGGTGCATTTACAGGCGCTGTTACTAGAAAAATTGGTCGTTTTGAAATAGCTAATAATGCTACGCTATTCTTAGATGAAATTGGAGAATTACCTATTGATTTACAACCTAAATTATTAAGAGTCTTACAAGAAGGAGAATTTTCTCGTTTAGGTAGCAATAAAACCATAAAAACAGATGTGCGTATTATCGCTGCTACGAATAGAGATCTTCCATTGATGGTCAAGGAAGGTACTTTTAGAGAAGATTTGTATTATAGACTAAATGTATATCCTATAAAAAACATCCCTTTAAGAGAACGTAAAGAAGATATTCCATTATTGGTCAAATATTTTTTGAAAAAATTCAATGATCGTATCGGTCGAAACGTCACCAAAGTAAGTGCTCGATCCTTAGCCAAGTTACAACGCTATGATTATCCGGGAAATATCCGAGAATTAGAAAACGTTATTGAAAGGGCCGTCATCACCAGTAAAGCCCAAACCCTCGATCTTTCCCAATGGAAAACTGATACCAAAAAAGTACCTGTAAAAAAGAAACCCTTTCTCACTTACGAACAAATGGAACGTCAACACCTCATTAATGCACTTCAGAAAGCTAATTGGAAGGTAAGTGGTAAAGGAAGTGCCGCCGAATTGTTGGGATTAAATGCCAAAACGCTGGACTCAAAAATGCGTAAATTAAAGATTAAGCGAAAGGACTTTATGATTCAGGAGAAAGATGATTGAACATTCCTCTACTTAATGCGTTTCTGTGATACTTGTTTGGCAGTATCTTGATGGATGATATGGGCAAAATTTAATTTTGTACAAAAAAATTTGCCGTCCAAACTTTGTTTTACACTCAAATAATTTTGAGTCATATGTACCCACCAATTTTTTTTGGCCACCCTAACAAGCCACGTGGTAAAATTGTATTGGTTCTTACACAGATAAGTGCCAATCATATCACCTACACGATATATTAAAAAAATATAAATTTATCTTTTTACCTTTGAAACAACTGTATCTTAATGCAAAAAGATAAAAATAGTTTTAGTTTGATTTTTAATAGCAATACTATTATATTTGCAGCTTAATACCACAACAATCTATAAATAATATATGGAAAATATTCGGTGGACTCCGCTAAAAAGGTTCTTCAAGTTACTTGCCATAGATCGAAAGGATATCAGCTATATTTATTTATATGCTATATTCTCAGGTATTATTACCCTTACTATTCCTTTAGGTGTCCAAGCGATTATTGGATTAATTGCTGGAGGAACCATGTCTTATGCCTTGTATGTATTGGTGGGGATAGTAACCGTTGGCACGGCACTAACAGGTGTACTCAAAGTCATGCAATTAACCGTTACAGAGACCATTCAACGCAGAATATTCGCTAGATCTTCCTTTGAATTTGCCTACCGCCTACCGCATATGCAACTAGAAGGCGTAGAAAATGCGTATGCACCTGAGTTAGTAAATCGTTTTTTTGATACGCTGACTATTCAAAAAGGACTACCGAAGATAATGATGGACTTTTCCACAGCTATTTTAAATATAGTTTTTGGTCTGTTGCTGATCTCTTTTTATCACCCATTTTTCGCCTTTTTTAGTATCGCCTTAGTATTGCTTTTGAGCCTAATCTTTTGGCATACAGGCAAGCTAGGCCTAGACACTAGTTTAAAGGAAAGTAAATATAAATATGCAGTAGCCCACTGGCTGGAAGAAATTGCCCGAGCAAATACTACATTCAAATTATCTAATGGAGATTCCTATGCCATTGAAAAAACCGATGGACTAGTTGTTAATTATTTAGATGCTAGAAAAAAGCATTTTAAGATTCTATTGTGGCAATATTCGGGAATGGTGCTGTTCAAGGTCTTGGTGACTGCCACCTTACTTTTTTTGGGTAGTAAATTGGTCATTGAAAACCAGATTAATATTGGTCAATTTGTAGCAGCAGAAATCGTAGTTCTACTGGTACTCGCTGCAGTAGAGAAATTGATATTAAGTATGGAAACTATCTATGATACTCTTACCGCATTAGAAAAACTAGGACAAGTGATGGACTTGCCGCTAGATAAAACTGGAGGAGTATCCTTTAAAGAAATAGACACTGGGAAGGGGATCGCTATTAAATTAAATGATGTCGAATTTAAATTTAAAGACAGTGATAAGCCCTCTTTGAAAGGAATAAATCTAGATATACAACCTAACGAACGTATTTGTATCGCTGGTTATAATCATGCTGGTAGAAGTACATTGGCGCAATTAATTAGTGGGTTTTACTATACTTTCCAAGGTAGTTTTACTATCAATGGTATCCCCATGAAGAACCTTAACATTGATGATCTTCATAATAGAATTGGCGAATTTACATCTGATTTAGACATTTTTGAAGGAAGTATTAAAGATAATATTACGGTAGGTCAAACGTCTATTACCCTACCACAGATAACTTCAACTGCTGAAAAATTGGGTATGAATGATTTTATTAATCAATTGCCTAATGGGTATGGTACGATGCTACTACCTGGTGGCAAAAATATTCCTAGTAGTCTTAGAAATAAAATTATTTTAGCACGAGGAATTATTGCACAACCTCAGCTCTTTATTTTAGAAGATTTTTTAACAAAAATGGAACGTACCGAACGGGAGCAAATTCTGAATTATCTGGTCAATGAAAAAAATAATTGGACGCTAGTGGCAATAAGTGATAGTGTTGGCTTGGCTCAAAAATGTGATCGAATCTACATTATGAGTAAAGGAGAAATTATTGAAAGCGGAAATTTTGAAGAAATCAAAAAGAGTCCTCACTTTAATGAAGTTTTTAAAGCTGCTTAGTAACAACAAAACAATAACTTCCGCATCTGCCTCTATTCTTTTCCAGTTTGAGAAACTTAAAAAATAAGTCCGTAGCCCTGCTATGCACTGATTTTTTAAATTCCTCAAACAGAAAAATAATTAGAGCCAACT
>CAKZUM010000198.1 GCA_937921525.1 uncultured Saprospiraceae bacterium | reverse complement strand
TACTAAGTTGTTTTATATGACTTTTAAGCATTTTTTCGGAACTTTTTAGAAAAAGTAAGGATGAAGGTACTCCCTTTTCCTAGCTCACTTTTTACATTTATTTGTCCCTTATGGGCCACCATCATCGCTTTTACATAGCTTAAACCCAGTCCAAATCCTTTTACATCATGTATATTACCTGTATGGACTCGATAAAATTTATCAAATATATGTTTTAGCGCATCTTTACTCATTCCAATCCCATGGTCACTTACAATAACTTCCACACCGCCTCTTACATTGCGTGTATGAACAGAAATTTTTGGTTTTTCAGGAGAATATTTGTTAGCATTATCCAATAAGTTGTTAATAATGTTAGAAATATGGGTCAAATCTCCTTCTATATAAGCGTCTTTGGCTTTTAAGTGGGTCGTTACTTCTCCTTCTTTTTGCTCAACTTGTAGTCTGGAGTTGGTAACTGCCTGCTCTATGATTTCGTGTAAATTAAGCGAAGTGACATTCAAATCAAAGTCTTCTTTATCTAAAGATGCCATTTGGAGCACTTTCTCCACCTGATTATTCATCCGTTTATTCTCCTGCTTAATAATTTTGGCAAAACGTTTTATTTTATCTTCATTGCTCAAAATAGAGGGATTCGTAATAGAATCTGCAGCTAAAGAAATCGTTGCAATGGGTGTTTTGAACTCGTGAGTCATGTTATTGATGAAGTCCGTTTTCATCTCTGACAATTTCTTTTGAGTAAATATGACCTTTACCGTATAAAGAAAACAACATAGAACAATAACTGTAGAGATAAAAGCAGCAATCAAGGTTCGCCATACATTGCCTCCCCAAACAACACTTGATTTCTTCGGAAAATACACGACTAATTTTCCCGGTGAATTAATATCTGTTGTAAATAAATCGACCTCGTACTCAGATTTGCGCAACACGTTGTTGACTTCAGGCATTTCTGTTGCCTCTTCTTCTGAGAATCCAGAAATCAAATAATGTCCATTCTGTATCTCGAATTGATCTGTAAAATTAGATAACACCCCATATTCATACCCAATATTGATTCCTCGATTTTTCAGTTCTCTATCTAGGTAATCTCTTAAATATTTCCGGTCTATTCTTTCTTCTATTCTTTCAGGTTTCCTAGTTTTATATAATTCTTGAATGAGTTTCGCCTTTTCTTTAGCAGTTGCATCTTGTTGTAAACCCGATACTTCAAAACCTTTAGAAATAATTAAATCATCAGACTTTAGAAGCCCTCCCCCTGCCATTGTCATTGTTAGACTTCCTCTAGATATGGGCTTTTTGCTATCTAATTCTTCATCCTCAAATTCTTTTAATCCAATAGCCACTTGGTTTAGAGCATCTTGAACTTGCTTGTCAAATTGAGATTCATTTAAAGTAATCGCTCCGTTTATCCAGTATGCTTGCAATAAGATGATTGCCAACAGCGCAGCGCCCATTAAACCAACAATCGCCCATATTGCACTTTCCTTCATTTATCTACTTTAATTTTGAATGTTTCTAGACGAAATACGTCTCTGTTCTATTTTTATTAAGGGGTCAGAATTTTCTTGACTTTCTTTGTAAAAAATTATCAAAAAATAATCTCATTTTTAAATTAAACCTATTTTTTTCCACTTACTTAACAGGATTTTAACCAGAATGTGAAAGTGGTATTAATTTTTATGGTTTATTTTTGTAGTTAAAGACAACATTCTATAGAATTTACTTGTCCCTAATATTTAATCGCAAAAGCAGAACAGAGAGTAGATAATAGGGAGCAGATATATATTTAATTCTAAAAACAAGGAATTTTTGTTGTTCTGTAAACGAAATAGCTCTCTATTCTCGCTTCTCTATTCTAAAAAAATGTATAGTAATTATATTTAATATCAACAAACTTACAAAAAATATGGTAGCCTTATCTGTCAAATCAAAGTGTATTCGTCTATGTGTGCTAATTGCTATGCTCTTAGGCACTACATCTTATAACACCATACAAGCACAGGCGCAAGAAAATCGAAAAGTTATTATTACAACAAAAAAAATCGACAAAAATGGAAATACAAGCGTCGAAAAAATGGAATTGATAGGAGAAGAGGCCTCAGAGGAGGCTATTGAGAAACTTATAAAGAAGGCAAAAAAAGACGGAAAATCGATTGATGTAGAAATGGAATACACTTTCGACACAGACGGAAAAGAGATGAAAAAATTATTAAAAGAACAAGGATTGGAGGGAGAAAAAGGAGCTATGGAAGTAGAAATTGAAATAGATGAGGATGGAAATATGAATAAGACTGTGAGAAAATCAAAGAAAAAAGAAGTCCGTATTATCAAAACATCTGATTCCGAAGGAGATATTGATATTAATGCACTACTCAAAGAACATGGCGTAACGCTAGACGAAGGTGCTACCAAAGAAATTAAAATCATCAAAATTAAGGGAGATAAAAACACGGACATAGAGGAACTACTCAAAGAACATGGTATTGACAAAGATGGTAAGGATCAAAAACTGCGTATCATTAAGATGAAGGGCGATGAAAAAGCAAAGACAGGGGCAAAAACACGAACAAAAACTATTACTATAAACGGAGAGCAAGTAATCGAAGTAGTAGAAGGAGATACAGAAGGACATAATGAGGATATACAAATTTTTCAAGATGAAAATGGAAAAACAACCATTATCAAATCCGAATCTCACAAAGTGATAGAATGGACGGAAAGAGAAGATGTAAATGAAAATTTGAAAAAATTGGGTATCACTTTACCAACCCCTTCTACTCCTATTGCCAACTATGTGAATGCTGTTACAACGAGTGACAATTTAGTTTTCTTAGCAGGTAAAGGCCCTAAAAGAGAAGATGGTACGTACATCACAGGTAAAGTTGGAAAAGACCTAAGTGTGAAAGAAGGCTATGCCGCAGCTAGACGATCTGGCATTCTTCAACTTGGCGCACTAAAAGCAGCCATTGGAGATTTGAATAGAGTAAAAAGAATTGTCAAGGTATTAGGTATGGTCAACTCGACTGCAGATTTTACAGATCATCCAGAAGTCATTAATGGATTTTCTGATCTGATGGTAGAAGTTTTCGGAGAGCGAGGTAAACATGCTAGAGCGGCAGTAGGTATGTATTCTTTGCCCAGAAATATCGCCGTGGAAATAGAAATGATCGTAGAGATAGAATAAAAAAAGAAGGACTACTCGACTGAGTAGTCCTTGCCAACCTTTAGTTTCATACAATACTTCTTAAAATCCTATTATGACAATAGGCTACTCTAAGAAGTATTATATTTCTTAGATTGTTTAAAATTATAAGGTTTATTTTTCTTTTAGAAAAATAAACCTTTTTTATTTTGTTGCTCATTTTACACAACCGTTTGCACAAACGAATGCGGTGAATAACTTTTTATTTCTTATCTTTAAACTTTCTCCTACTTTCTATCAATTTCAATTGAATGAGTCGAATTACGATTAAAGATATTGCCAAATTATTAGGGGTCAATCCTTCGACAGTCTCCCGCGCATTAAAAGACCATCCAGACATTGGCGCTGCCATGAAGGCAAAAGTCCAGCAAGTTGCCAAAGATCTTGGTTATTACCCAAATTATCAGGCAATTAACTTTCGACAAAGAAAGAGTAAACTAATTGGCTTAATCTTGCCTGACATGAGTATGTTTTTTTTTCCAGATATGATTAAATCAATAGAACTCATTACAAAAAAGAATGGCTATAATCTGATCATTTTTCAATCCAATGAATCTTTTGATAAGGAGAGAGAATGTGCCTTGGTTTGTCAAAATTTTGGCGTAGATGGGCTATTGGTCTGCTTATCCAGAGAAACGCTCACCCTAGATCACTTTGATGTTTTTACCCAAGAAAGAATCCCCGTTGTATTTTTAGATAAAGTGATTAGAGGCACTAATAATGCCACCGTTGACATTGATGATTTCATGGCTTCTTATACAGCTATTAATCATTTGGCAAAGAAAAATTATAAAAAAATAGCAGGCGGATTTGGTAGTATTAATTTAACGATGACTCAACAAAGAAAGGCTGGTTTTAAGGCTGCACTTGAGAAACATCAGCTTCCTTTTTATAGTCATTTATGCTTTCATGGAAATACGATCGAAGAAGTTAAAAAACAATTCACTTTACTCTTACAAATAGAAAGACCTGATGCTATTTTTACAATGACGGATGAAGTATTGGCTGGTGTTATCCAAGTGATTCACGAACAAAATTTAAGTATTCCAGAGGATATTGCGGTAATCAGTATTAGTAATGGCAATCTACCCTATTACCTTTATCCTAAAATTACTTACATCAAACATTCTGGACAATTTATTGGAAAAGCTGCTGCCGACCTATTATTTGATTTAATTGATACGCCTAATACGGTTACTAAGAAACAAATTGAGTTAGAGACTTATTTGGTGGAGTTGGATTCCTGTTGAGGGAGATACGGAGAAGTATTAGATCCTCCTCTAAAACTTCAAGGACATATTAATATTAGGTGTCCGATCTAGCATTTGTAATTCGGTGCCGAGCACTGTATTGAGCGGTCGGTTTTGTCCATTTCCTGTATTCTCTAAATCTCTAACCGATAATACAAATTGGCGATACTTTACATTTTTTCTATTCCATAAATTGAAAACAGAAAGTCCTATTTTTCCTTCCATCCTTCCCCAAGTGAACCGATAATTTAAACCAATATCTACTCTTTGATAGCTTTCAAGGTAGCTATTCAATAAGTCTGTTTCTCTTCTATCTGCTAGGCTTTCCGTAAACTGAGATAAGTCGGTATAAGGCTTACCACTACTATAAATATAGGTCGCAGAAAAATCAATTTTTTTGTAACGATATTGGTTGACCCATTTTAGTTGATGTCGCCGATCATCTCTAGAAGGATAAGGCGTTCCTCTTTTTATTTCCTTAAAACTGTTCGTTGTCTTACTTAAAGTATAGGCAATCCAGCCAACATAATTTTTGCTCGTTTTTTTCAATAATACATCTATACCTTTAGTCGCTCTATCTCCACTAAATAATTCATATTCGGGTATATTATTATCTCTTTCAGGATTTAAGCCAATCTCTGGAAGTGCATACTCTAAGATTCCTGTTGTATTTTTTTGATACAATTCAACATCTATCTCGAAGAGATCGTTTCTATAATTGAAGCCAGTCATCCAGTTCTTGGATTGAGAAATGGGGAAGTTATCGTTATTCGCCATCGCATAAAATTCATTGCTACGGCCAAAGCGATCTTCATAGTAAGCTCTTCTTAAAAATTGATTGTATTGACTCCAAGAAGCCTTTAGCCTGATTGCTGCTGCTACCTGATAACTAAGCATCAATCTTGGAGAGAAATAGTTTTTATTATAAAAAGAATAATTAGTCCCTCTTAGACCTGCACTCATTTTAAATTTATCTTCCAAAAGCTTAACACGATATTGTGCATACAAGGCATGTTGCGCTGTAGTAGGGGACCCCGTAAGTATAGTTTTCTCATCTACTCCCAAATCATAAGCTACTTTATTTTGAATAAAATTATAACCAAAGGTCAATTCTTGTTGCTCACTAATATGCCATTCATTTTTAAAATTTAAATCCAAGCCCTGTACCTCATTATAATTATTATTATTCCTGTAAATCGTATCTAATGAACTAGGAATAATAGAGACGCTTTCCGTTACTGGATTTCTTCTTAATTCGCCTGAAATTAAAGAAGTATTTATTATTTGATTTTCTTCAAATCCTGAATAAGATGCCGTCAAGTTGCTTTGTACATTATCTGCCCAAGTGTGTTGAGTTTGAATACTCCAACCTTCATTTTTCCAACTCCCAACCTCAGCATAGGTCTCTTCATTTCTGGTCTGTCTTCTTCTTAATGCACCAACTGTAAATAATTGAGTGTAGTCATAGTTAAATTCATCGTACCCTTGAAAATAACTAGCAACGAGTTTAGTAGTTGGTGATATATTCCAAGTTGACTTGATATTAAAATCATAAAAATTAAAAGCTGGTTCGTATGCCACAATGGAATTTCTAGATACGGTATTGGGAGAAGTTGGGTTGTTATTGTTATTGGTGGGCGTGCGCATATTCTGATTTAGTAAACTAAACAGATCTGTATCTGCCACATTTTTATTAGTAATTCTACCTCCTAATAAAATATTCATATTTGGAGCTAAGGGCAATTCTAAATAGGCATTAGAAGTTAGCAAATTAACCTCTACTCCTCCTCCGATTTTTGATCGTTCTATTTCGTTAGTTGAAAATTCTATAATCCCCGAAGTTCTTCCTCCATACTCTACAGGAAAAGCATTTTTATAAACATTTACTTGA
>CAKZUM010000197.1 GCA_937921525.1 uncultured Saprospiraceae bacterium | reverse complement strand
GTTTTCGAGTAGTAGTTTTTTTAGCTACTGCTTTTTTAGCTGCTGGCTTTCGAGTGGTAGTTTTTTTGGCTACTGCTTTTTTAGCTGCTGGCTTTCGAGTAGTAGTTTTTTTGGCTACTGCTTTTTTAGCTGCTGGTTTTCGAGTAGTAGTTTTTTTAGCTACTGCTTTTTTAGCTGCTGGCTTTCGAGTGGTAGTTTTTTTGGCTACTGCTTTTTTAGCTGCTGGCTTTCGAGTAGTAGTTTTTTTAGCTACTGCTTTTTTAGTACCACTTTTTTTAGCAGTGGCTTTCTTGCCTGTAGTTGCCTTCGGTAGGGAAGTGTCAGACCATACAACTTTGTTATTGACGGTAATTTTAGATACAGTACGAGTAATAGTAGTACCGTCTCTTAATACTTCCGTAGGATAAGCATTTACATTGCTTGACGCTTTAGCTTTAGTACTTGACGCTTTGGCTTTAGTGCTTGACGCTTTGGCTTTAGAAGTTTCAGAACTATTAGCACCTAACAGATCTTGTTCAAAATGCAGTTTACTTACTGCTTTTCCTTTTGCACCTTTATAAGAAGGCGTTTGGTAGCCTGGCTTTTGATACTTTGCAGTACTTTTTGGATCTTTCGCTTCAGATACTCTGGTTGTTAATTTATTTCTCTTTTTGGCAAGGGTAATATTCGCTTTACCCTTTAATCGCTTTTTACGATCTTCTGCAGTTTTAGCAAAAATTATTGCCTTCCTTTTTAAAGAAGTTATTTTGTCTGAACTCATTTTAGTGTCGTTTGAATTTTGTGATTTTTCTCTTTTATTAGGATTAGTTTTCTCAACTTTTTTAGCTGGTAATTCGTCTTTCTTCTTTTCTGCTACTTCTGAAGAAGTACTTAATTTGGCAAGACTCTCTTCTAGAATCTGTATTTTGGCAAGTGCATCTGCTTGTTTTTGTTTCTCTTTCTCTACGACTGCGGCAGGTGCGTTATTTACAAAACGCTCATTGCTCAATTTTTTATTGACAGATTCCAAGAAGCCCTTATTATAGGCCAATTCTTTTTCAAACTTTTCTTTTTCAGCTGCTTCGTCAATTTCAAGATTAAGCTGTACATAGTATTTTTCAGTCCCCGAAATAAAACTAACGGTATTAGCAGGTTCCTCTTTTACAAAAGTTAGACTATCTAATACGGCTATTTTTTCTAGCAATTCTTTCGCTCCTTTTAGTTTGAAAAATGCCGTAGCACTTTTTGATTCTTGTACAAATAACTGAAGAGACTCGCTTTTCTTAAGATTGTTTTTTTGACGTATCTCTCTGACCTTAGAGATAATATCTTTCAACCCTTCAAAAGACTTCAATAAGTCCTTATCGACCTTCCCTGCTACAGGATATTTACTCATCATACAATCTTCTCCTTCTTTTCTGTCCCTCAATTGATGCCATATTTCTTCCGTTACAAAAGGCATTAAAGGATGAAGTGCAGACATTAGTCTTTCATAAAAACCAATCACCTGATTTAAGGTTTGCTTATCTATAGGAGAACCGTAAGGTGGTTTTACTATTTCTAAATACCAAGAGAAGAAGTCGCCCCACATGAAGTTATATAATTCCATTACCGCCTCTGAGAGTCGGTACTCATTGAAATTACCCTCCAAATTAGTGATTGTTTCAGAAAATTTGCTCTCTAACCAACTGTTAGCCAGTTGATTAATGATTGCCAACTCTTTTTGTACAGGTTTTTCTGCTACTTCCCAGCCTTTTACTAAACGCAAGGCATTCCACATTTTATTGCAGAATTGGCTGCCCTGTTCGCATAATTTATCATCGAAAAGCAAATCGCCACCCGCAGGAGAACAAGACATCATACCAAAGCGAACGCCATCTGCACCAAATTTTTCTATTAACTTTAAAGCATCTGGAGAATTTCCAAGCGACTTACTCATCTTGCGACGCTGCTTGTCCTTTACCATTCCCGTAAAGTACACATGCTTGAATGGGAAAGTGCCTTTCCATTCATAACCCGCCATCACCATCCTAGCTACCCAAAGGAAGATAATATCCCAACCAGTCACAAGCGTGCTAGTAGGGTAGTAGTAATCAACTTCACCACCTTCTTCCATTCCATCGAATACACTAAAGGGCCATAACCAAGACGAGAACCAAGTATCTAGTACATCTTCCTCTTGTTTTAAATCAGATAGTTTAATATGCTTTCCTAATTTATCTTGCGCTAATTTTAATGCTTCCGTTTCATTAACTGCTACAAATAGTTCTTCGCCATAGTACCAGCAAGGGATTCTATGTCCCCACCATAATTGCCTAGAAATACACCAATCTCGGATATTATCCATCCAATGCCGATAGGTATTCTTATATTTCTTTGGAAAAAACTCTATCTCATCCGTCATTACTGCTTCTAGTGCAGGCGGTGTGATCTGCTTCATATCCACATACCACTGCTTAGAAAGCTTCGGTTCTACTACGGCATTTGTTCGTTCTGATCGACCAATACTAGTAACGTAGGCTTCTAGCTTAACAAAACTGCCACTTTCTTCTAGTGTTGCCTGCATTAGCTTTCTAGCAGCAAAGCGATCTAGTCCGACATGTATCTGTGCTAATTCATTTAGAGTACCATCAAAATTAATGGTATCAATGACTTCTAAATTATGTTTTAAACCCAATTCATAATCATTAGGGTCATGTGCTGGAGTCACCTTTAATGCACCTGTACCAAATTCTTTGTCCACATACTCATCAAAAATGATTGGTACGACTCTATTAACAACGGGTACAATAACATTTTTACCTTTCAAGTGTGCATATCTTTCATCTTCAGGATGAACTGCTACAGCACTATCGCCCATGATAGTCTCTGGACGTTGGGTAGCGATTGTCACATATTCATCAGTTCCCTCTACTTGGTATCGGACATGGTATAAAAAAGCATTCTCCTCATGGTGAATCACCTCTTCATTGGATAATACAGTTTTTGCTTCAGGGTCCCAATTGACCATTCGAAGCCCACGATACAATTTTCCTTTATTGTATAAATCTACAAATACCTCGATGACTTGCTTGGACCGAACCTCATCCAATGTAAAAGCAGTCCTATCCCAATCACAAGAAGCACCTAGTTTTCTTAGTTGTTTTAAGATGATTCCTCCGTACTTATCCGTCCATTCCCATGCGTGCTTGAGAAACTCCTCTCTGGACAGATCTCCTTTTTTGATACCTTTTTCTCGAAGCATCCTTACGACCTTAGCTTCTGTCGCAATAGAAGCATGATCGGTACCGGGTACCCAGCAAGCATTTTTTCCATCTAAACGAGCTTTTCGGATAAGAATATCTTGGATGGTATTGTTTAGCATATGCCCCATATGTAAGACACCTGTTACATTGGGCGGTGGAATAACGATAGAATAGGCAGGACGGTCATCTGGAGTGGAACGAAAATATCCTTCCTTCATCCAGTATTCATACCATTTATCTTCTTTATCTTGAGGATTATATCTAGGTTCCAGACTCATATAAGATTTGAAATAATAATAAGGTTATCAAAAACTTCTTTGGAGAAAAAAGCTAGAAAATAGACATTCATTTCTCAAAAAAAGTATGGGATATAATTACAATTATCTATGATTTAGGAGAGCTTTTATTGGTAGAAGGACATCTTGTCTCATTTACGGAAAAAACTCCTAAAGGATTTAAAATGGTTTTTCCAAAAATAGTGCGAATATAGCAATTTTTGTATGTTGCACCAAGGACTGACTAGGCATATGCACTTCGGCATATTCGTTGATCTGTGAAATGAGTTAAGAATTAACTTTCCCAGGTATTTTCACTAGCTACTTTATTGATAAGGACACCTCTTTAAAATATAAAAAAAACAAGCCATTTTTAACTTCAAACTCAACTTCAACTTCAAATTATGACGTTGACCTTAAAACAGGCTGTCAACATCTCGTTTTGAGGTGGAAGTTGAGATTGAAGTGACAAGTTTATCTAAACCACAGAAGTAGTTGACAATTTTACCACATAGATACATAGGTCACATAGCATGGCACACTATGTGACCTATGTATCTATGTGGTAAAATACAACTCTAGCTTTGTCTACTTAGTTTTATCAAGCT
>CAKZUM010000196.1 GCA_937921525.1 uncultured Saprospiraceae bacterium | reverse complement strand
TTTTTTTGTGTAAGGAATTCAAAAAATCGAAGCATAGCTGGGCTACGGTTCTATTTTTTGAGTTTCTTAGACAGAAAAAGAACAAGTCAGAATGGGTAGGTTATTTTTTTCCTAGTCCCTTAGCTAAATTATTAATTTTTTACTGCTATTGAAAAGCATATTCCTTTTCCTAAACTACTAAAAAACCGAATTCTCCTCAAATTGTCACGAAATAGAGGGATAAATGCCCGTATTATACGTCCAATTTGTACCTTTGTAGTGTATATTTACCCCAATTTAAAAATTGCTTGTTACAAATCAATGTTTATCGGGAGAAATTTTCTGTTTTATTTCTGTTTATTAAACAATATTGTTTTCTGAGAGAACCATATTGGTCCTATTCCTTATTTGTATAACAAAGCGGTTTTATTTTTGCATTAGTATAGGAGATAAATAGGATAGGAAGTTTAATACTACACAATAGACTTATTAAGTCTGATCTTTAAATACTATGAGAACTCTTTTTCGAACCTTACTGATACTGTGGAGTCTTGGTGCCTGGTGGTATTATACCTGTCACATCAAGAATGCTTGCTGGGAAGATACCTCTTCTAGTGCAACAACTATACCTAATCAACCTGCTCCGAAGCCCTTGTTATTTCGTTGGTCCTCCTTCCTAGTGCCATTAGATAGTGGATTTCCAGACTTAAAAGAAGCCATTCTAGCAGCTCAGTCAAAAAATGGAATATTAGAAATTACGGGCCGATACTTTCCTACAGAATCAAGCGAGGAAACAGAAGATATTGGCATCGCCAGAGCAGCATCTATCAAAAAATTATTAATAGACGATATCGAAGAAGATCGGATCAGGATTATGTCTAGTCCTTTCACTAGTGAAGTGCCTAATGATAGTCTAGTTCAGGGTATTGAATTCAATTGGATAGCAGTAGATGATAACTCTGTAACTGCTTCTAGTGATATAATTGAAGAAGAAGAAGAAGATATAATAGAAGAAGCAGATGAATCAAACCTCTCAGAAGAGACTAATAACTCTTCGACAACAGAGTCAGCAATAGCAGAGGAAGTAATTAATACTGATTATTTCTTAAAGTACTTCCCTTACAATGAAGAGGAGATTACGTCAGTCCAATCTGAATTCTTAGATGATTTAGCGAATAGATTAAAAGAAGAAAATAAAAAGGTACTAATTAGAGGTCACACTAGCTCCAATGGAGACAAAGAACTCAATTTTAAAGTTGGTCTGAGACGAGCAAAAAAAATACGGGATCAATTGTTAGATAGAGGGGTAGATAGAAAACAAATAGAGACTACCTCTCAAGGAGAAGACGCTCCAATTGCTGATAACAAAACAGAAGAAGGTAGAAGAAAGAATACACGTGTAGAGATTTTTATTAAGTAGACTTGATTCTGAATGGAGAATGACGTTTACTAAACCTCAGAGGTTTAGTAAATGTTGATGTCACGCTCTGCGTTTTATCGTTTCTAAAAGAATTATAAAGAATAAATAAGGATATGAATTTATTATCAATGGCAGCAGGATCTTTCTGGATGGCTAGTTTAGAATACTGGTTATTATGGCTACCTGTTTTTTTATTGGCTTACGGACTTTATTGGTTTGGATATGGCAGAAAATATAAAGACCAAATAGAGACACAAGCTAATAAGCTTAAAAAATTAGAAAAATTAAAACCAGAAATAGAGACACTAAAAAATAAGCAAGAGCACCTAAGTGTAGAGAAAAAACAGTTAACTACCAACTTAGAAGAGCTAGCCAAAAAGCATAATAGCTTAAAGGGGTATCATGAAAGTATTCAAGCTAAATACCAGGCTTCCACTAAGCAATTTGAGCAGGCGAATGAAGAACGCCAGAGCATGCTTGATAGCTATGAGTCGTTAGAAAAAAACTTAGAGGCAACGGAAAAACAGTATAATGAAGCCTTGGCTAAAATAGATCAATTAGAAAATGAATTGGAGCAATTAGAGGAACAAGCACCTAGTTCAACGTCCGCTACTTCTGCTGGATCTTTAAAAGAAATTAAAAGACTAGAAGCTTTATTAGATAGCAAAGAAAAAACCATCCTTACGTTACAGAAGTCCATTGCTGCCAGACCAGCCCCTACTGATAAACTTGCCCTCGTCAGTAATGATAAAGAAATCAGCGGGTTAAAAGAGCAATTTAAAACGACTCTTGCGGAAAAAGAAAAATTGACGGCCAGCTATAATGCCTTAAAAGTAGATTATAACCAACTACGTAATACCCACGCAACGCTCAATAACAAACACCTTAGCCTAGAAGCGGAAAATAAAAAAATAACCAACAAAATAAATGCTTTGGAGTTGTCCCTCAATTCTGCTAAAGCTAATTTAACAGGAGAATCTACCAACGCCATTGCTTTAAAAGAATCCAATGAATCTTTAAGTGTGCATCACCAACATCTAGAAGTAAAGCTAGAAGAACTAGAAACACAATATCAAGAAAAAGATAGCGCACTTAAACAACTTCAACTGCAATATCATACCATTGAAGTCCAACAAAAAGAATTAACAAAAATTAAATACCAGTTACAAAATCAACTGACAAAAGTTAATAAAGATTTATCAGAATTGACTTCTGTGAATGACCAATTAAAAGGTCGGTATGAAATTTTATCTGAACAATATCAGCAAACTTTAACTGCTAATAAGGACTTACAAGAAAGCATCCTCAATCTAGAAAAAAATCATTCTGAAAAGAAAGGGTCTTTAAGTCAGATAGAACGGATGCTAGAAAGCTTAAGGTTGGAAAATATTAAATTGAAGGAAAAGAATACCGAGCTAACTCTTACTAAGAAACAGGTTGACGAAGAATTGGTAGGGTCTATCAAAGAGTTAGAAACCTTGCGACCACAAATCAACGCAATCAAACAAAGTAAGACGAATAATCAATCAGAGGTCAATCAATTAAAACTGAAATTACAGCAACAAGGTAGCGAACTACTAAAATCTCAAGCAAAACTTAAGTCTTATATAGAATTAAGGTCTGCTAATTTGTCTTTGGATGCTAACAATAAAAATTTGAATGTTGCTTATAACAATATTCAAAAAAAGTATGATAGTGTTCATAAAGAATACCTAGCCTTAAAATCTCAATTTCAATTATTGAGAGACAAATACGAACACTTAGAAAATACCTCTAATAATACACGTAATAATAAAAACCAATTGAGTAATACCAATGCTAAGTTAGCATCGGAAATTACAGCATTGAGGGAAGCACAACGAAAATTAGTGGCGGAAAAGTTAGCTTATGAAAAAAGATTAAAAGAATTAGAAAGACATTTATCAACACCTACAAAAAAGAGTTCCAGTCAATCAAAAACGACTCAAGTCTTAAGATCAAAAGATACTATTAAAGTAGCACCAGATAATCTTACAAAGATTGAAGGAATCGGGCCTAAAGTAGAAGCTCTATTAGTTAAAGAGGGAATCACTACGTGGAAGCGTTTGTCCGTTTCTGGTATCGGAGAATTGAAGCGTATTTTAAAGGCAGGCGGAAATGCTTTTCAATTACATGATCCTACTACTTGGCCAGAACAAGCCGAACTCGCCGCCGCTAATAAATGGAAGGAACTAGAAAAGCTGCAGAAAGAATTGAATGGTGGGATAAGGGAGTATTAGAAACTATACCACATGTTTTTTTACCACATAGGTACATAGGTCACATAGTACTACGTGCTGTACTATGTGACCTATGTACCTATGTGGTTTTAAAAAACTAAGGAGCGGGATTAGAAATAGCCGCATGTACCCCTTCAATAGCCTTCTCCAATTCGGGAGTTATTGTTAAATGAATGCTATGGATGTTTTCTTTTAATTGCTCCATCGTCGTAGCACCAATAATATTACTAGTCGTAAAAGGTCTAGTCGTTACCCAAGCGAGAGCTAATTGAGCTAAAGAGACATTATAGGATTCTGCAATTTTTAAATAGGCATCCGTAGCAGCTCTAGACAATTCCCCATGATACCGAGGCAATCGATCTCCAAATTTATTCATCCGATCTCCTGGCTTATCTAAGCCTTTATTATACTTTCCAGACAGCAAGCCAAATGCCATAGGCGAATAGGCCAATAACCCAACCTTTTCTCTAATCGCCATCTCCGCTAAACCAACCTCAAAAGTTCGATTCAAAAGACTATAAGCGTTTTGAATACTAACAGGTCTAGGTAAATCATGTTTTTCTGCTACCTGCAAATAACGCATCATGCCCCAAGGCGTTTCATTAGAAATACCGAAATGTCTAATCTTTCCCTGCTTGACCAAGTCATTCATGCCTTCTACTATTGCAAGAATATTATCTTCCCAACGATCATTCTCCTTATGCTTATAGCCTTTTTGTCCAAAGAAATTGGTTCTTCTTTCTGGCCAATGTAATTGGTATAAATCTACATAATCTGTTTGTAGTCGTTTCAGACTCATTTCAATAGCCGCATTAATAGAAGCTTTGCTAAAGTCTAGTTTTCCATTTCTTATCCAAGTAAGATTCGGCGAAGGGCCAGAAATTTTAGAAGCCAAGACCACCTGATCTCGTTTACCTGTTTTTTTAAACCAAGAACCGATAATTTTCTCTGTGCTACCATAAGTTTCGGCTCTAGTGGCTACGGAATAAAGTTCCGCAGTATCCCAAAAATTCACACCTTGGTCCAAAGCATAGTCCATTTGTTCGTGCCCCTCTGCCTCTGTGTTTTGTTCTCCCCAAGTCATCGTGCCTAGACAAATCTTGCTTACCTTTAAATCAGTCTTACCTAATGTTGTATATTTCATTTAGAAAAATTGTTTGTAACAGCTATAATTATTTATAGATTGCAGTTTTTGAAAAGAACAGAGAACCGAGAGCAGACCAGCCCGACTGCCGTCAGGGCGGGCAGGGAAGAGAGACGGATAGCGTTTAAGTGACGGAATTTTGTTGTTCTCTGATCGAAATACGTCTCTACTCTCTGTTCTCTTTTCTCTGCTCTATTAAGAACAAAAGTAAAAGAATATGACTATTTCCCCATCCTTATTTAAATTTTTAAAAGATTTAAAGAAAAATAACAATAGAGCGTGGTTTAATACCAATAAATCTAGATATGAAAAACACCAATCTTCCATGAAGAATTTTGTAGCAGCCCTACAAGCCGAAATGGAAAAACAAGATTTAATTGAGAAAGCCAAATTATATCGAATATATAGAGATGTCCGATTTTCCAAAAATAAACAGCCTTATAAAAATAATTTCGGAGGCTACTTAAGACGAGCAACCGCACAAAGAAGAGGTGGATATTACTTCCATATAGAACCAAATAACAGTATGGTGGCAGGAGGATTTTGGCGACCGAATGGTCCAGATTTAAAAAGAATAAGAGAAGAAATAGCAGCTAATGATACAGAAATAAGAAATATTATCAGTCAGCCTACTTTCCAAAGCACTTTTGGTAGTATATATGGAGAAGCAGTAAAAACAGCTCCTAGAGGATACCCTGTAGATCATCCTGCCATTGACCTGCTGAGAAAAAAGCAATTTGTGGTTAGTCGCTCTTTTACAGATGAAGAAGTGCTGAAGGAATCTTTTTTTAAGGAAACCGTTTTCACATTCCTTCAAATGCGGCCATTCTTTGATTATATGAGTGATATTCTAACAACTGATGCTAACGGCTTATCTATTGTTTAGAACGCTGCGCTGTCAGAACGCTGCGCTGTTAGAAGCATCATGGGTCAACATTATACATCTGACTTCTGACAGTTCCGTTAGCGTAAGCTAACCAGAACGGTCTGACATCTGACTTCTTAGCTTACCTTTTACCTTTAGATAACTGCCTTTTATCCATAAATTATATAACTTCACCCCTAAATAATAGCCCCTTATTCATTATAAAAAAAGATGATTTAAAAGAAGAAATAGTGACTTAGAATTTGAAAACTACGTCTTTAAGGTGTGAATAGATTCATTTTATAGTTAAAATGTGTCTAAAAACTTTAAAATCACAATTAACATAGTATATTGCGGCGCAAACCGAAAAACACTATTGAGACATACCTTAATTACACCTAAAAAAACACTATTAATAAACACAGATTTATTAATTGCCCTCGACTAAAAAATACATATACTACTCTTCCCTCAAGAACACAAAATCAACCAATTTCTATAATCTAATCTTTAAATTAATTAAATAAAGATGGCTAATATTGTTGACTCACTAAAGGGGTACATCACCTCTGAACTTATCTCAAAAGCTTCTGAATCTTTTGGAGAAAGTAATTCTGCAATCACAAAAGGTATTGATGGTTTATTACCTACAATACTCGGTGGTTTAGTTCAAAAATCTAATGACACAAGTGCATTCGGTGGCATCTATGACATGATCAAAGGTGGCGCCACTAAAAACCCTAATCTTTTAGACAACTTGGGTAGCTTAATTGGAGGTGGAAACCTTGCGCAGAACGATCCTAAAGATCTTTCTGGAAGCTTAATGAGTAGTCTATTCGGTGGTAAAGTTGGAGGTATTTTAGACCTTGTTTCTTCTGTTGCTGGATTAAAAAGAAGTTCATCTTCAGGGTTAATGGGCTTAGTTGGTCCAATGGTAATGAGCTACTTAGGTGGTATCATTAAAGATAAAGCATTGGATGCTGTCGGCTTAGGTAAGTTCTTACGTAAGGACTCTGCATCTATCGCAAATGCCCTTCCTGCAGGAATGGGTAGTTTATTAAACCTAGGTTTTGCTAAGGATGCTGGTAACAAAGTAACTAGCGCTGCTGATAAAGTAACATCAACAACTAACAAAACTATTTCTAGTGTAAAAGAAACGGCCTCTTCAACTGCAAGAGCAACTACTTCTGCTGCTAAAGAAACTGTTTCTAATACAGTAGAAACTA